>CAIYFY010000408.1 GCA_903925535.1 uncultured Bacteroidota bacterium
ACAGAATTCAGGTGAAAGGCCACCCTTTCGGGCAATGGCCAAACCATACCTCACAACTTCCATGCCGGAAAGACTGTGGGCATCGGGATTAATACTGATTTTGATTCCGTGTTGAATGGCTTTTGGTATCAGCGTGTAGTCAATATCCAGCCTGTAGGGGTGTGCATTGAGTTCGATAGCCACACCATTTTTGGCGCAGGCATCAAAAACAGCGTCCCAATCGAGGGGATAACCTTCCCTGCTTAGTAGCAGTCTGCCGGTTGGGTGCCCCAGAATGGTTGTCCCCGGGTGTTGAATTGCCCTGACTATCCGTTCCGTGGCTTTCTCCGAGGTCATTTTCAGGTTGGAGTGTACCGAGGCAATGATGAAATCGAAACCGTCGAGTACGGCATCGGGATAGTCCAGCGAACCATCGTTCAGAATATCACTTTCAATCCCTTTGAGTATCCTGAAGTCGGTCATTTCCTCGTTCAGCCGGTCAATTTCATCCCATTGCTGCTTCAGCCGGTCCTCTTTCAGGCCGTTTGCATAGAAAGCCGACTGGCTGTGGTCGGTAATACCTATATATTGATAACCCAGTTCACGCGCGCGCTTACACATCTGCCTGAGCGAGTGAAGCCCGTCGCTGTAGGTGGTGTGAACATGGAGCACACCTGTCAGATCATGCTGTTCCACCAGCCGTTCGCCTGCAACCGCTACGGGTGGGTACGATTCTCTCAGCTCCGGAGCCACGAAGGCAGACTGTGCCTTTTCAAACACCTCAAACTCGGCCCGCAGTCCGCGGAACTCCCTGCCGGCGTTTGCCTGCGCGAATCCCTTCACGAAACTGTCGGTCCCCGTCAGCAGAAACAACTTCGAACCAAACTCTTCTGCGTGGCATTGATGAATCACCGCCCGTGCTTCACCGTTGAGCACGACGTGAACAACCCGTCCTTCTGCACTTTCAGGTACAAGTGTATCGTCGAAAATAGCTGTCAGCTCGCCGTTGTAGCCCACCAGAATTTCCGGAACCGATACAATGGGGCACCTCCTTCTGATTTCTCCTGCCGGTGCAACGTAAGCACCCGGCAGTGAAGCGGTTATCCGGGCACTGATTATTTCAGCTATTTCGTCGGCAGCATCCAGGTGCAGTTTTCCTTTGCTTTTCTGGTAATAATCGAGCTTTTTGAGCAGCTCTTCCTGTGTTTTGAGACCAAATCCCTTGTATTCTACCAGCCTGTTCTCATTACAGGCATACCAAAGTTCGCCTATGCTCTCGATACCCATTTCCTGCCACACCTGTCGGACTTTTTTGGGGCCGAAACCATTGAGTTCGAGCATTTCCTGCACACCCGGAGGCGTTTTATCCCTGTATTTCTCCAGGTTTGCCATTTTGCCCGCGTCCAGCAGTTCCCGGATTTTGGAAGCTATGGCATTCCCGACACCTTTTATGGATTTTATCTCTTCGTCACTCATTTCGCCGAGCGGAGAGTCCAGTTTTCTTATCGTCAGGTAAGCATTTTTGTACGATTTGATTCTGAAGTCATCTTCCCCGTGCAGCTCCATCAGGCCGGCGAGTTCATCAAAAGCGTAGGCTATTTCCTTGTTGGTCATATTTTATTTTCTGTTCATATAGTCCAGCGTCAGATTGCAGAATGCTTTCACGCCCAGGCTGAATCCACTTTCATCGAGGTAAAAATCGGGTGTATGATGCGCTGCTACCTGCTGAGGATCCTCTCTGGGCTTCATTCCACCCAGGAAGAAGAAAAAGCAGGGGATTTTTTGTCCGTAGAAACCAAAGTCTTCAGCGCCTGTTCGGGGTTTGTGTTCCTCCACAAAATCGTTGCCTGCAGCTTCCCTGAGAGAGGGCAGTGCCCATCGGGTCAGTTCCGGGTTATTATAGGTAACCGGTGTTTTGTTGTCAATTTTGACCTCGGCTGTTGCACCTGCGCTTTCGGCAATTTTCCGGGCGGTGAGATCCAGTTTCCTGTGAATCAGCTTTTGCATGGAAGTGTCCAGGGTGCGTATGGTGCCCACCATTTCGGCTATTTCCGGAATGATATTGGCTCTCACACCACTTTCAATCTTGCCTACTGTAATAACCGCCGGGTGTTCAGTCAGATCAACCTGACGGCTCACGATGGTCTGCAGTCCCTGAATTATTTCAGCTGAAACAACGATCGGGTCTATGCCGCTCCAGGGTTGGGAGCCGTGTGATTGTTTTCCGTGGACAGTTATGTAAAACCAGTCTGAGGCCGCCATGGCGCCACCTTGCCGGTAGGCTATCCTGCCCGATTCTGTCTGTGAGTTGATGTGGAGTCCGAACATCACCTCTATTTTGGGATTATCCAGCAGTCCTTCTTTGATCATGAGCGGTGCGCCACCTTCTTCTCCTGCCGGTGGGCCTTCCTCAGCGGGCTGGAAAACAAAAACCACCGTTCCTGCCAGCTGCTTTCTCATAGAAGCGAGCACTTCAGCAGTTCCCATCAGAATAGCCACGTGCGCATCGTGCCCGCACGCATGCATGACACTGACTTTTTCGCCGTTATAATCAGATTTAACGGTTGACCGGAATGGAACGTTGACGCGTTCCTCGACCGGCAGTGCATCCATATCGGCGCGCAGACCGATAACCGGGCCTGGTTTGTCGCCCCTCAGAATACCCACCACGCCTGTCCGGGCGATACCCGTCCTCACTTCCATTCCCAGATTGCGCAGGTGCGTGGCGACCACTTCAGCCGTTCTGAATTCGCGATTGGACAGTTCGGGGTGCTGGTGGAAATCGCGTCTCCAATCCACGAGTTTGCCCTGCATCTGGTCGGCCATGGCAGCGGCTTGTTTCTTCAGGTTTGACTGTGCAGCCGAACCTGAAGGGGTGAGCAGGACAGCAAGTAGGAGCAGGTTGAGATAATTACTTATAGCAGGCATTTTGCAACTATTTATTGAACGGAGCCCGACAAAAGTAACCATTATACGAATAGATCGGGCAAAAAAAATCCCGGACACCTGCTGACAGGTGCCCGGGACAATTCTTGTGCACGGAATATTACATCATATCCATTCCGCCGCCCATTCCCGGGTGGGAGTGACCGCCGGCAGCCTCTTTCTTGGGCTTCTCGCTGATAACGCACTCGGTGGTGAGCACGAGTGCAGCGATAGAAGCGGCATTTTCGAGTGCCACGCGCGTTACTTTGGTCGGATCAATGATACCGGCCTTTTTCATGTCTTCGTATTCGTCGGTGCGGGCATTGTAACCGAAATCACCCTTGCCTTCAGCCACTTTGTGGAAAACGAGTGAGCCGTCAACACCTGCATTTTCGGCGATGATACGAATAGGTGCTTCGAGTGCCTTGCGCACAATAGCAACACCGTACTCCTCGTCGTCGTTGGCGCCTTTCACCTTCTTCAGGCTGTCAATGGCGCGAACGAGTGCCACACCACCGCCGGGAACGATACCCTCTTCGATAGCAGCGCGTGTTGCGTGCAGGGCGTCGTCAACGCGGTCTTTCTTTTCTTTCATCTCAACCTCGGTAGCAGCACCCACGTAAAGAACCGCCACACCACCTGCCAGTTTGGCGAGGCGTTCCTGCAGTTTCTCGCGATCGTAGTCGCTG
>CAIYFY010000409.1 GCA_903925535.1 uncultured Bacteroidota bacterium
AATGGTCCTTCAACAACCCGGATTCTGAAATGCTTGAACTGACTTTCCAATACCCGGCCTGGTTTCTGATATTCTGCGTGCTGCTCGGCGCAGGCTATGCCGCCCTTTTATACTACCGCGACAACACCTTCCGCGAACAACCGGGGATGGTGCCCGTTATCATGGCCATCCTACGCTTTCTGGCGGTAACACTGCTGGCCATACTGCTGCTTTCACCGCTGCTCAAGAGTCTGCTTGTGGAGACAAAAAAGCCGGTGGTGGTACTCGCGCAGGATGTATCTGAAAGTGTGGCCGTTGATTTGAACGGCGCCGCACTGGATGCCTACAAACAGCAGTGGCAGGCCCTGAAAGACGGACTTTCGGCCGATTACGAGGTTCATGAGCTGTCATTTGGAGATGAGGTGCGCGAGAAGAACGATTTTCAGTTCGGCGACAAGGTGACCAATATTTCGGAGTTGCTGAGAGGTGTTTATGACCTTTACGGCGGACAAAACCTGGGTGCTGTAGTAGTGGCATCCGATGGTGTTTACAACGAGGGCAGCAATCCGGCATACACAGATGTACCACTTTCAGCGCCGGTTTACACCGTTGCACTCGGCGACACCACTCCCGGGAAGGATTTGCTGGTAAAACGGGTATTTCACAACAAGATAGCCTATCTCGGCGACAGATTTACCGTGCAGGTGGACGTAGCAGCGAGTAACTGTACCGGACAACAGACCGTACTGAGCGTGGGCAAGGTGGTGGACGGACAAACACGCAACCTGCAGAACATCCCGCTCAATATTACCGGAAATGACTTTTTTATTACCAGGGAAATACAACTGGAGGCCGATCAGCCGGGTGTGGTAGAGTACGTTTTCTCCGTTACCGGCCTGCAGGGAGAGGCTACCGCCAGCAACAACAAAAAGGAAATTTTCATGGACATCCTCGATGCCCGCCAGAAAATACTCCTGCTGGCCAACAGTCCGCACCCCGACCTGTCGGCCATTCGCTCTACCCTCGACGAGAACAAGAATTACGCCGTATCCCTGGCCTACATCAGCGATCCCGGACTGGATGCAGGAAAATACGACTTTGTCATACTGCACAATCTACCTTCATCGGGCAACGACATATCCGGGGTTCTGAAAACACTGAACGACAAGCGCATTCCGAGGTTGTTCATCGCCGGCATGCAGACTGGATACAGTGCGCTCTCGAAAGCACAGGGATTGATCTCCATGCAAAGCGACGGACGTCAAAGTGATGATGTACAGGCCGTGGTGAACAGCAAATTCGCCGCCTTCAACATGGATGAAAAACTGGTGGAAAACCTGCCGCAGTTCAATCCGCTGACCTCGGCATTCGGAAATTTCGCTGCCACTCCGCAGGCGCAGGTACTGCTCAACAAGAAAATCGGCAAGATAGACACCAACCAGCCCCTGCTCGCACTCGGCGAAACCAACGGTATCAAAACGGGCGTTTTCATGGGAGAAGGATTGTGGCGCTGGAGACTTTTCGACTTCCTTCAACACCAGAACCACGAACTTTTCAATGAACTGATCGGAAAGACTGTGCAATACCTGTCTGTCAAGGAGGACAAGCGGAAATTCAGGATTAATCAGGACAAGAATATCTTCAAGGAGAACGAGCCGGTCACTTTCGGGGCGGAGCTGTACAACGCCAATTACGAACTGACCAACGAGCCCGACGTCAGCATCAGCATCAAAAACCGCGACGGAAAAGAGTTCACCTACACATTCAACAAACTCGGCAAGGCATACGCTCTTTCTGCAGGTATCCTGCCCGTGGGCGCGTACACATACAAGGCATCCACTACATTCAACGGCGAGGCACTCACGTATGAGGGCAAGTTCAGCGTTCAGGCCATACAGCTGGAGCTGTTCGAGACCACTGCCAACCACAGTGTGTTGCGCGGACTGAGCAGCCGGTTCGGCGGAGAAACGG
The DNA here is from genome assembly GCA_903925535.1 of uncultured Bacteroidota bacterium. Lineage (GTDB taxonomy): Bacteria > Bacteroidota > Bacteroidia > Chitinophagales > Saprospiraceae > M3007. The sequence continues at coordinate 1,951 of CAIYFY010000409.1, forward strand.
TATTCCCGGCACAACTGACCTCCATTGGAGAGAAAATCAGGACTAATCAGACTGTAAAACCGGTAATTTACCAGACCACCTCCACCAATCCGCTCATCAACCTGAAGTGGATATTCGCACTGCTGGCACTGCTGCTTTCTGCAGAGTGGTTCATGCGCAGGTATTTCGGTGCCTACTAACTGAAGCAATATGATAACCCTCCATCGTCCGCTCATACTCGCATCCAAAAGCCCCAGAAGGAGTCAGCTTCTTCGGGAAGCAGGTTTCGACTTCACTGTTCAGACTTTCGATGTGGATGAGTCATTCCCTGCTGATATGCCCTGTACGGATGTGGCACCGTGGCTGGCACAAAAAAAGGCACGGGCAGCAGCACATCTCATACAGGACAAAGAGATTATCCTCTCGGCCGACTCGGTGGTGATACTGGATAACCACATATACAACAAACCGCAGGACGAAGCCGAAGCATTCAGTATGCTGCGGGCATTGTCGGGCAAACAGCACCTGGTGGTTACGGGCGTTTGCCTGCTGTCGAAAGAACGGGAGGTAGTGACGGCAGGACATACAAAAGTGTGGTTCGCGCCGCTCTCCGACGAGGAAATTCGTTATTATATCACGACCTGGCAGCCTTTCGACAAGGCAGGGTCGTATGGCGCGCAGGACTGGATTGGTCACTGCAAGATAACCCGTATAGAGGGTACCTTCCAGAATGTGATGGGCCTTCCGGTTGACCTGGTATATGCCGCACTGGCAGAATTCTGACAATGACAATCGTTTTTACTGTCACCAATGATCTGAGCTACGACCAGCGTATGCACCGGATATGCACAACACTGGCGGATCACGGCTGTCAGGTGACGCTGGCCGGACGGGAGTTACCCGAATCCGGGCCATTAAAAGAGCGCTCATTCAGGCAGATCAGACTGCGATGTTTTTTCAGAAAAGGCTTTCTGTTTTATGCCGAGTACAACATCAGGCTGCTTTCCTTTCTGTTACTGCTGAAAAAATGGGATGCAGTGGGTACTGTTGATCTCGACACCATGCCTGCCGGGTACTTTGCATCCCTGCTCAGGCGGAAAAAGCGGGTTTACGATGCACATGAATATTTCACCGAAGTACCCGAGGTGGTAAACCGCAAACTGGTCAGGCGTGTCTGGGAGCTGACAGCGCGGCTGTTTATTCCGCGTTACAGGTACGCCTATACCGTGGGTCCGGTGCTGGCTGAAATACTGACGAAACGGTACGGGGTTGACTTTGGCGTCGTAAGAAATGTACCGATTGCCCGGGAGCCTGTTATCCGGAGTGCACAACAACCGCCATACGTCATACTGTACCAGGGTGCGCTGAACGAGGGTAGAGGCATCGAGTCGCTGCTTCAGGCCATGACCCTGTCAGGCGATGATTTCCAACTCCTGCTGGCCGGGGAGGGCGACCTTTCAGCAGGTTTGCGGAAACAGGCGCAAGAACTGGGACTGGGAGAGAAAGTGCAGTTTCTGGGATACGTTGCACCTGAAGAGCTGAAAAACATCACCTCTTCAGCCTGGCTGGGGGTCAATCTGCTGGAGAACAGGGGATTGTCCTACTATTACTCCCTGGCAAACAAGTTTTTCGACTTTGTACAGGCGGGCGTACCGGTCCTGACGATGAATTTCCCCGAATACAGGGCACTGAATCAGGTGTATGAAGTAGCGGTATTGCTGGAAAAAGCAGAGCCGGAGGCCATTGCCGCAGCACTTGTTTCTCTCAAAAACAATCCGGGCGCTCACGCGCACCTGAGCGAAGCGTGCGTACATGCGGCGCGGGAATGGAACTGGGATCGGGACAGCAAAACATTGCTGAAAATATGGGGCGAAGTGTCGGGAAATTTGACCGGCAAGGGTTAAAATGCCTTCATTGCAGTTGTTTTCCTGATGGCTCCTGTGGCGCTATTTACTCCGATTTTCTCATCAAAGTCCAGGCCAGCAGGCCCATAAAGACAGCGAGAACAAACAGAACAGCCGGCAGGGCTGTCCAGCCTGTAAAATCAGCCAGCAAACCCAGCGAGCCGGGGATCAATGCAGCACCCAGCATGGCCGCCGACGACTGGTACCCTATGATATTGGAAGCATGGCGGCTGCCAAAGATGACCGGAGTCAGCGTAATCATCAGCGGAAAAACCGGCGCACAAAAAAATCCGGCCAGCATGATTCCGGCCATATCTGTAAAAGCGCCCGCATTGAGTGAAATCAGCAATACACCGGCTGATATCCCGGGAAATGCGATTTTAAGGACAGAGCTCACCGCGATCCGGGTGAGTACAATACCGAATAAAATCCGGCCGACAGTCAGACAGCCCCAGAAAAAGCCTGACTGGGCACTTGCCTCGCTCTCTGGCAGATTGCGGCTCTCAAGCAGTACGGTAAACGTCCATTGGCCCATGCTGCTCTCAAATCCGGTGTAAAAGAAGAAAACAAGAATACCAATCCAAACCATCGGTGTTCCCATTGTTTCCCGCCAGGGAACGGCCTCAGGTCGCTCATGCTTTTCCGCGGGTTTCGCCCACAGCCGGATAGTGGAAATGAACAGCAATGCCAGCATCATCTGGACCGTTGCCACAACAATATAGCCGGTTTCCCAGGACCGGCGGTGCGTAAACAGCCAGGTCAGTAAAACAGGACCAGCTGTTGCACCAACGCCATAAAAAGCATGCAGCCAGTTGATTACTGCGGGACTGAACCTGACGGAGGCGAAAATATTGAAGCTTGTATCAATAGCCCCTGCACCGGCGCCGAGGAAGAAAGACGCGGCGACAATCACCGGAAAGTCGGGCGAAAAAGCTACTACAAACAGACCAAGCGAGGTAGTGATACAACTGACAGCCAGCAGCCAGCCCATCGAAAAGCGGGCCATGATATATCCGCTGAGTACGCTCGTTGAAATGAAGCCCGCAAGCAGCGCCAGAAGGATTGATCCCAGCGAGTCCAGTGGCACACCTGTCTTGACGCTGATGAATGGCCACGATATGCCGAGCAGGCCATCGGGGAGCCCCAGACTGATAAACGCGAGAAAGGCGATACCGATGAGTATCGGTTCATTTCCGGATGTCTTCATATTTTTTAAAAGCAAGCGCCCCCCGGAAACCGGAGGGCGCCTGATATACCGTAAAAAGCAGGTAATTACATATTTTCATGTACAAACTTGCCGAGATCGTCGGGGTATTCCCTGGCATGAGAATACTTGATGATATCTGTACTGGTGATAATACCCACCAGATCATGATCATCATTTACGATGGGCACAGCATGAAAGAGATGGCGCATCAGGATATCTGCCACAGCGCCGAGGTGCTGGTCCGGATCAAGCGCGGCAATCCGCTCCGTCATGACCTCTTTAACCTTGATCTCAGCGTATTCGGAGGCAGATTTTCCGAGTTTGACCAGATCCCAGGAAGTAACCATCCCGACCAGCTTTCTGCCGTTGTCGCCGCCGACAATCGGAATGTGGTGAATATGTTTCGTCAGCATAATTTCGCGGACTTCGGCGAGTGTACTCTCGGGGCCAAGAGTGACCAGATCCTTGGTCATATGGTCCCGGACATAATCGTTCATCATAGGCCAGTCAGTAATTTAAGTGGTGAGTAAGATTCGGCTGCTAATGTAGGGCAGTCCTGACTAATATTATCAAGATGCGACCATGATTTTCCGTTAATATTGATATTGCCATACTATTTTGAAGAAAATTGCGACCTTGAGCCCCTGTAGCCAACATTCAAAGGAAAAACAAATGACGGCATAGCCCGAACAGATACTTCAATCATTCAACACCAGACTGTGACAATGTTTCGATTATCCGCGTTTTTCACGTTTTTTAGTTTGTTCTGCTCACTCCAGTATGCCTCTGCACAGGACTGCGAGTGTACCAACTGTCCTCAGTTCATGCAGGACTTGTTTGTTGGCGATTTCAACATCAACGTACAGGGAGCTACCAACAATACACTTGGTCAGAACGGCCAGGGGGTATGTGGCGTCAATGTTACATTTGATCATACTGCACTGTGTGATATCTCCATTTCGCTCACCGCGCCAAGTGGCCAGTCTGTTACACTGGTAGGGCCTATCGGTCAGTTCTGTACACACATGGGTAATACAGGCACCACCTGGGGTGTGTCGTTTGTTCCCTGCGGTGATTCACCATCTCCGGATCCGGGATTTGCCAATCAGTGGGACAGCAACCAGCCCTGGGGCAGCAATAACAGTTACTCCGGAAGCTATTTCCCGTTTTCAGGATGTCTGGAAAATCTGACAGGACCCGTAAACGGAAACTGGACGCTCACGGTCGTGGACGGACAGCCGCAGGATGTAGGTAATCTGATTGATTTTGAAGTAATTTTCTGCGACCCAGGTGGTATAAACTGTATTTCATGTGCCGCAGACGCGGGAGTTCTACCTCAACCCGATTTTTCTGCCTGCAAAGGTTCGTCGGATCTGGTACTTACACTGCCACCCGACTACCCTCCCCCATCCACACAGCCTCCTGTTTCCGAATACAGTTACAGCTATGTCATCGGTGGTACCGGCGGTGTAATACAGGAATTCACGCCGGAACCAGACCTGACCGGCTATGCAGCCGGCAACTATACCGTATGTGGCATGTCGTATTATTCAGCTCAGTCAAACCTGATTCCGAACCCGAATGGATCGCTGACAATTACACAACTTTCGAATCAACTGAACTCGGGTACTCCCCCTTTCTGCGGAAATATCACCTCCAATTGCGTGAATGTGACTGTTCTCCCCCTTTCTCCCGATGAGGAAACAACCGAACAGGTGTGTGCGCCGAACTGCTTTGAGTTTTTGAGCACCTTCTACTGCCAGACCGGCTCCTATGAGGTTCCTCAGGTGGATAATAACGGATGTCCGTTCAATTCAACCCTGAACCTTACCATCCTGCAACCTACATTTAAAACTATCAACGAAGTAGTTTGCCAGGGGCAATGCAGCACGAACGGGAACTTTTCCGATGCGTGCACGGGAGGCACCTATACCGCCACGCTGACCAACTCTGTCGGGTGCGACAGTATTATTACCCTGAACCTCACCGTTTTGAGTCCGATGGCTGCCATACAGCCACCCGCCACGCTGTCGTGCTCCCAGACCACCGTCACCCTGTTTGGCACCAACTCGTCCACCGGACCGGGATTCACCTACGAATGGACCGCTTCAAACGGCGGACATCTGGTGGGGCCGACCAATCAGGTGCTGGCAACAGCCGACGCACCGGGAACCTATCAGCTGCTGGTTTGCAGGTCGGCAGGCAACGTGACATGCTGTGATTCTGCATCGGTGGTCGTCACATCAAGCGGCAACATACCCACTCAGCCAACAATAGTCGGAAGCAATCTTGCCTGCATCGGCAGTATTCAGACTTACACTGTCGCTTCGGGAAACAGCAGCAGTACCTACTCCTGGTCCGTTCCGGCAGGCGCAACCCTCCTTTCCGGACAGGGGAATGATACCATTCAGGTGCGGTGGAATGCACTGCCCGGAGGTGATATCTGTTCCGTGGTCTCAAACAGCTGCGGTGTCAGTCAGCCGGGATGCCTGGCAGTGGTGACCAACCCCGCTCCGGATACACCTGCAGTTCAGGGACCCGTATCTGTATGTACGGGCGCGCGCTACACCTACACGGCCGATACGGTCGGCAATGCCGATTTCTATCTGTGGGAGATAACAGGGGGCAGTATCATTTCGGGCGACAGCACACTTTCCATTGTTGTGGAATGGGCTGATACGATAGCCAACACGCCCCGGGTTTGTCTGAGAGGCGTGAATGGATGTGGAAACGGGCCGCAAACCTGTCTGGAAATAGATCTTTTCCGCCAGCCAGAGGCCTACTCAGGACCAGATTCAACTGTTTGCGGATTAAAATATAACCTTTCTGCTTCCTCAGGCGACAGCACATCCAGTGGAGTATGGCGTCAGGTTTCAGGCCCCGGGACTGCCATTTTCTCTGATGCTACCGATACAGAATCTCAGGTGAACGTGGACTCGTCCGGTGTATATCTGTTCGAATGGACAGCCGTGGCAGGTTCCTGCACCGACAGAGATACACTTCAGGTTACTTTCAGTCCGGCCCCGGCTACGGGATTAGTTCAGCATAACTGCAATTCCACCAACGAATTCTACACAGTGGTATTTCCGGTAACAGGCGGAACCCCTCCCTATTTCTCGGGCAACGGCATCTTTAACAGCGGACTGTTCATCTCTGATCCCAATGTGAGCGGTGATCCGTATTCATACATCATCATTGATGCGAACGGCTGTGAAACACCTGTTGTTGCCGGCTCCTATAACTGTAATTGCCAGACCAATGCCGGACAGATGGCACCATTCACGCTGGAGGCCTGTGTGGGCGACAGCGTCACCGCCATATTCCCTCAGGGCGTTACGCTGGATGGCGATGACACAGGGACTTTTGTGCTGCATACTGGTTCAGGAGCAGCACTGGGATCAATTTTTGCCTTCAGTCCGACGGGCAGATTCGGCATGAGTATCAACATGACTGCAGAGACGACATACTATATCTCCTATGTTGCTGGTAATAACGTGAACGGCACACCGGATCTGAGCGATCCGTGCCTCTCTGTTGCTGCAGGACAGCCCGTGGTGTTTCACGCGCCTCCTGCCACCAGTGCAGGGCCCGACAAGACAACCTGCGGAAATGTAATCAGTGTAACCGGTGGTCCGGGCAACGGTATCGAGAACTGGTCAGTCATCAGTTCTCCCCCCGGCGGATTACTCACGCTCTCCAGTCCGACAAATACAACTACAGATGCCACTGCTTCAGCCTTTGGCACGTATCAACTGCGGTTTAACGTTTCACTGAATGGCTGCGCTGCAGCAGATACGGTATCAGTTACCTTCAATTCAAATCCGATGACGGGGAGTACTGTACCGATATGCAACAGTGCCAATACCGACTATACCCTCAGCTTCCCGATCACAGGAGGAGCCTCACCCTACACTGTAAGTGGCCAAACCCTTCCGGGCGCACTCTATACCTCTGGAATAATACCAAGCGGTGACAGCTACAGCTTCACAGTTACAGATGCCAATGGCTGTTCTTCGGCTCCCGTTACAGGTTCATTCACCTGCAGCTGCGGAACCGATGCCGGACAGGTACCACTGAGCCCGGTAACCCTGTGTGATGGAGATTCGATTACTGTTGTAGCCTCGGGGCAGTTTCTGAATCAGGGCGAGGTATCAGCATACATACTGCACACCAACCCGGGCGCCCCTGCAGGCACCATACTTGCCCAGAATAAAACAGGGCGTTTTGGTTTTGCTCCCGGTATGTCATACGACGTTACCTACTACATCTCTGCCATCGCGGGAAACAGTCTTGGAGGCTTTCCTGATCCGAACGACCCCTGTCTGTCGGTTTCTCAGGGACGACCGGTTATCTTCAAGCGATACCCGACACCCAATGCGGGTATCAACATTGGCGTATGCGGCCCCGCTGCATTCCTGAATTCCGGGTTCAGTTTGTATCCCGGCGCCTGGAGCTATATCTCCGGTCCGGGTTCGGCCACCATTGCCACACCACAGAACAATGCCTCGGCGGTAAATGTATCGGTACTGGGTACATACATTTTCCGCTGGACAGAAGCAAATGGTATCTGTATTGCTTCCGATGAGGTACAGGCCACCTTCTGGGACAGTCCGGCTCCGGGCACACCCGTGATATCCTGCAACAGTACCAATACCGGATATACCGTCAGCTTCAGTGTAACCGGGGGTAATGCCCCCTATACGGTAAGCGGGCTGGCTGGTACCTTCAGCGGCAATATCTTCACCTCGTCGGTGCTCCCCAACGGATCATCCTACTCATTTTCTGTGAAAGATATCAACGGCTGTCAGGCTGCCGTTGTTTCAGGTGTGCACACATGCCCGTGCGCCACATACGCGGGAACCATGGCGGTGACACCCGCTGTATTCTGCACTTCGGATCCGGCTACGGCAACCTGGTACAACGATGCCACGCTCGACGGCGATGATATCCTGGGCTTCATCCTGCACAGCACACCCGACGCAACACCGGGAACTATTTTTGCAGCGAATACCCAGCCAACATTTCAGTTTACTGCCGGACTCACCACAGGCACTACTTACTATATCTCAGCCATCGCAGGCAGTCTGCTGAACGGTACCATCAACCTCGGTGATCCCTGTCTGAGTATAGCCCCCGGAACACCTGTACAATGGAAGCCCTTGCCGCAGGCAACGCTGTCAGGAGCAACCACCATTTGCAGCGGTGAAACTGCCAGTCTTTCATTCAGCGGCACCGGTGTATATCCGCTGTCTGTCACCTACAGCGACGGAAGTGGCAGCCAGATGATCAACCTGTTTGGTCCGCAGAGTGTCAGTATTCCGGTAACGCCGACACAAAGCACCATTTATACACTTCAGTCAGTCAGCGACGGTACACTTCCTGTTTGTTCGGTCTCCCCCGCACAGAGCATAACCGTAACGGTCAGTCAGCCGGTAAATGCCGGAACAGCAGCAGCCCCGGCCGAACTCTGCGCAGGAACGGGCGGACCGATAAAACTGACCGATCTGATCAACGGGGAGGGACCCGGCGGATTCTGGACTGTTGTGTCCGGCAATCCGTCACAGGGCAGCTTCAATGCAGCAGCCGGCACCTTCAACCCGGCACTGCAGAATCCGGGGACTTACATCTTCCGATACACCATTGATGCGGCAGCGCCCTGTGCAGACCAATCGGCTGATGCCACGGTCATCATTCAGCAGACACCAACAGCCGATGCAGGACCTGATCTTACCATCAATTGTCTGCAGGGAACTGTAACGCTGAACGGAAATGGTTCCTCAGGAGGTTCCGGCGTACAATACAACTGGACCTTAAACGGTGTACCCGCCGGATCAACCCCCACCCTCACAGTAGATGCGGGAGGTACCTATCAACTCCGGGTTTCCAACGCGGCCGGATGTTCCGATTCGGATGAGGCTGTGGTATCGCTTGACCCCGACAGACCGTCGGCGCAGTTGATTTCGGTAGAAAATATCAGCTGTTTCGGGGAGAGCGACGGCTCCATTGCTGTCAGCGGTGTAACCTCTGGCCGACAGCCGGTACTGTTCTCGATTGACGGAGAGAACTTCGGCAGCAGCGGTCTGTTTACCCAATTGAGGGCCGGTGTTTATACCGTCACCCTGCAGGATGCCATCGGATGCGAATGGGAGAGCGGACTGCTTACCGTAACGGAACCGCCATCTGTTCAGCCGTATATCACGGATGAAGTGCGTGTGGTACTGGGAGATCAGGTCAATCTGGAGGCTATCGTAACCGCACCGCTCAGCAGTTTGGCCAGCATAGAATGGAATCCGCTGCTCGACACACTGAATGATGGCACCCTGATACAAAGATTCATACCGCTCCGGTCGCTCACCGTAGATCTTGAAATTACCGATACTGCGGGATGCTCCGCGCGCGATCGCGTACAGATTGTCGTGGAAAAGCCGGAACAGGTTTATATACCGAATGTATTCAAACCGGGCAGTCAGAACCTGAACGATGTGTTTCTGATTTACTGCGGACGCACAGTGGAGCGGATTGAACTGCTACAGATTTACGACCGGTGGGGTGAGCATTTGTTTGAGGTACAGAATGCAGCTCCCAACGATCCGGCAAGTGCCTGGGATGGTATATACAACGGAAAGAATGTGATGCCGGGTGTGTATATTTACGTTGCGAATATCCGGCTGATAGATGGAACCGTGAAGACGTACAGAGGAGACGTGACGGTTCTGAGGTAAGAGTAGCAGTTGTTTTGTCCGGTTAATTTGCGATGAAATTAACCGGACAAAACAAAAGAAATCTATTTTTTAGCGGGCTGCTGCGTCTTGGGATTGGGAGCTGGCACACTGAAAGAACGCTTCATGGTATAGGCGGGTGTCCCGGTCTTCCAGGTACCTTTCTCGCCCGAGGCTATCAGGTTATAGATGGTCAGTTCATCATTGCCGGCGTTGTACTTGTACCCGTAGTACTTTGCGGAGGCCTCACCCTGTTTTGAGTTATAGAGGGAAAAGACATCTATCTCCTGTCCGGCCACCAGGCAATCTCCTCCGGTACAAACAACATACCTGTCAAAAGCCTTCCAGCCGGTGATAAAACCGCCGGGGGTAAATACAATCTTCTCGTTGCCGGCACCTTTACCCGCTGGCGTGAACTGTCCGCTGAAAAGATGGTGACCCAGTGCCGTTGTAAATGCCGTATAGCCATCTCTGGTACCGGCTTTGGATTTAATGAAATTATCCATCCGGGTGCTGCCGCTGGAGTTATCGAACATTGTCATGTCCTTGTCGCCGTGAGAATGGTAAACCAGGTACACCGGGCGCTTCCCTTCGATAGCACCGACAATTTCAAGGGTGTCTTTCTTGTACTTCACGGGCAGGGTCCAGGAGGCAGTAGCGTTAAAGCAGGTCACACTGTCGGGTTTACCCGGATTGAAGGTGAAGGCATACGCATAAGGGAGGTGAGAGTTATTGACTGTCTGAATCACCGATCCGTATTGTCCGGCCCGGGCGCAGAAATCGAGATTGATCCAGTATCCGGCAAGTACCGTGGGACTGGCAGTTTCGCCCGGCGTAAAATTGGCGGGAAGATTCGGATCAGTGACTTTGGGTTCATCCTTGCAGGAAACGAGTGCCACAGTCAGCAGAAAAGAGAAAAAGAGAAAAGTTTTATTCATCACTTCATGTATTTGACTTTCACAAAGAAGCGCTCATCCACAGCGCCCAGTTTTTTGGCAGCCTCGTGAGAAACATATACCTCGAGATTTTTCTCAAATCCCTCGGGAATACGCGATATCACTTTGGCATATACCGTTTTATTGTTCATGGGGTTGGTTACGCTGATAACCGAACCGATTTTCGCCGAACGATGCATGGCATACAGGTCAGAACTCTCCTTTCCCGTTTTGTTCCACTGACATACGCCTTGCGACTCGACAGCCGTATCCTCTGTAGTTTCCTCCACAAATACCTGTTTGTGCTCTGACAACTGAACCGTCTTTTTCACAGGCCTCCAGTCAGGATGAATACCCTCAATACCAAACCAGCCAATATGAAGACGCTGGCCGGGACTGATATTGTCCGATTTGAGTCGGTTTCGCGACTTGATCTCCTTCACATCCATCTCGAAATAGCCCTTGCTGATGCGATACAGATTGTCGCCGGGCTGCACCACATAATAAATAGACACCCATTCGTCCGGATTGAAATTCGTACCTTTGAAGCGCCTGATAGCCTTGTTGGGGACAGGAATACGTATTCTTGTACCGGTTCTGAGCGTCGGGTCGTCTTCCAGCTCTGTATTGTTTGCCACAATATCTTCCACACTGATATAATAGTATCTGCCGAGACTGAACAGCGTCTGTTTTGATCTCACGGGGTGAAGCAGAAACTTCTCTCCGTCTTCAACCACCAGCAGGAGCGAGTCACGGGTGCGCAGAACGGATGCACCGCCGCTTTGGGCAAATACAGACAAGGGGAAAAGCAACAATAACGAGATTGTCGCTGGTAAACACCGGATTATGGCGATATTCTTCATTTCTGGGATACAGTGAGTGTTTCAGGATATTCGCTGCAAAATTATCCCTGATTATCGGGATTTGCACGATTGGTTTCATATTTGTGGCATTTTGAGGATCTTTACTGTAAAAGCGACTGATAATGAACGAAAAAACAAACACCGGAATTGTGGTGATCATACCGGCCCGATATGCTTCCACCCGGTTTCCCGGAAAGCCGTTGGCCATTGTCCAGGGTAAAACAATGATTCAGCGGGTGTACGAGCAGGCCTGTCAGGCAACCCTGCCCGACACCGTGGCCATTGCGACCGACGATGAACGGATATTCGAACACGCCCTTTCATTCGGCGCACCCGTATTCATGACTGCCCCCGAACTGCCCAGCGGAACCGACCGCTGTGCTGCAGTTGCTGCCCGATTTCCGGATGCAACACACATTATTAATGTACAGGGCGACGAACCATTTGTCCAGCCGGAGCAAATAGACCTGCTGGCTTCTGTGCTGATGAGCCACCCCGAAAGAGAAATAGCCACGCTGGCAAAGCGAATTGACGATCCGGAACTTCTGTTCAACCCCAATATCGTGAAAGTGGTTTTTTCAGTCAAAAACGAAGCGCTCTACTTCAGCAGACACCCTGTACCTTTTGTAAGAGGTGCTGAACCCGGAAAATGGCTCGAAAAACAGGCTTTTTTCAAGCATATCGGCCTCTACGCCTTCAAAAGAGAAGTACTGCTGGCATTATCCAATCTTGCTCCCGCTTCGCTCGAACAAGCAGAGTCGCTGGAACAGCTCAGGTGGCTCGAAAACGGTTACCGTATTGCGGTAGGCATCACAGATATTGAAACAGCAGGAATAGATACACCGGAAGACCTGGAACGGATTAATCACAGGCGGCAAGGCACAAAATAACCTGATCCGACAAACAAAAGCGGGTTTTAACAGTTTTAGTTGACTGCATTGAACAATCAAATCTACCCGTTATGAAACGACGCGCCATCGTATGGTTCAGGAGTGACCTCCGACTCCACGACAATGAAGCACTCACAAGCGCATTGCGCATGGCCGAAGAAGTTATTCCGGTTTTCGTTTTTGATGATCGTATCTTCAAGGGTGAAACCCGCTTCGGGTTCCCCAAAACGGGTAAATTCCGTGCAAAATTCATCATCGAATGTGTAGCCGACCTGCGAAACAGCCTCAGGAATGCAGGCTCGGATCTGGTCGTGAGATCGGGATACCCCGAAACAATACTGCCGGAAATCGCCCGCGATTTCAAGGCATCCTGGGTTATCTGTAACCGCGAACGAATGCGGGAAGAGGTCGCCGTGCAGGACGGACTGGAGCAAAAGCTGTGGGCCCAGGGCGTTGAACTCATCTACACGCGGGGAAAAATGCTGTACCACACACAGGATCTGCCCACGCCTGTACACCATACCCCCGACTTTTTCTTTCAGTTCAGAAAGGAAAATGAGCACATCACGCCGGTCAGACAACCCATTCCAACTCCTGCCGAAGTACACCCTGTACCGCAGGGCATGGAAACAGGAGCAATTCCTTCCCTGACCGATCTGGGGCATCCACCCGTTGATGACCATGAACGCGCTGCCCTGCCCTTCAGAGGTGGCGAAAGCGAGGCACTTAAACGGTTAAAATATTACCTCTGGGACTCCGATCTGGTCAAAACCTACAAGGAAACCAGAAACGGTCTGCTCGGGGGCGACTACTCCTCCAAGTTCTCCCCCTGGCTCGCTCAGGGCTGCCTGTCTCCGAAGACTGTCTATCACGAAATCAAAAGATACGAACAGGAGAGGACCTCCAATGAAAGTACTTACTGGTTGTTCTTTGAACTCCTGTGGCGCGATTTCTTCCGGCTGATGGGCAAGAAACACGGCAACAGAATCTTTCTGAAGGGCGGTGTTCAGAACAAACCCATGAAACAATACCGCAATAACCGCGAAATGTTCGACCTGTGGGCTTCCGGCAAAACAGGGGTCCCCTTCGTTGACGCCAACATGCGCGAACTTAACCAGACTGGCTGGATGAGTAATCGCGGACGACAAAATGTGGCGTCATTCCTCATGCGCGACCTGAAAGTTAACTGGCAGATGGGTGCCGAATACTTCGAAAGTCTGTTGCTCGATTACGACCCTTGCAGCAACTGGGGAAACTGGAACTATGTGGCGGGTGTTGGCAGCGATCCCAGGGAAGACCGCTACTTCAATATCCTCACGCAGGCAAGGAACTACGATCCGCATGGCGATTACGTGAAACACTGGATTCCGGAGTTATCCAAAGTCTCCGTCGAAAAGATTCACCGCCCCGACCTGCTGTCAGCGAACGAAAAAAATCAGCTCGGCATGTCCGACTACCCAAAATCCATTGTCAGAATTGAAAAATGGGCCCATTGATTCAGCGTCTGCAAGGGATCTTTGTACCTTTGTGCCCGATAAAAATCCATACATGAGTCTGAGCAACGCACGGATGATCAAATCCGCACTGGTTTCTGTTTTTTCCAAAGAAGGTCTTGACCCCATTATTCACAAACTGCACGCTCTCGGTGTAAAGCTCTACAGCACAGGCGGTACTCAGTCCTACATACAGTCTCTCGACATCCCGGTTACTCCGGTAGAGGAGCTCACAGGATACCCGAGCATCCTCGACGGTCGTGTCAAAACCCTCCACCCTGCCGTGTTCGGCGGTATTCTCGCGCGCCGCGAGCCCGCGCACCTGAGCCAGCTCACTCAGTACCACATCCCCGAAATTGACTGCGTTATTGTTGACCTCTATCCATTCGAGGATACAGTGGCCAATACCGATAACGAGTCTGACATCATTGAAAAAATAGATATTGGCGGTGTTTCCCTGATCAGGGCGGCCGCCAAAAACTGGCGCGATGTCGCCATTGTCGGGTCGAGGGCCGAATACAGTCAGTTCCTCGAACTGCTGAACACCCAAAACGGCGAACTCTCCGCGGAAAACCGACGCGAACTGGCACGCAAGGCATTCGCAGTCACCTCTCACTACGACACCGCTATTTTCAACTGGTTCAACAAAGACAGCGGTGAGTATGCCTTCAAACAGTCCATAACTGTTTCCGAAACACTCAGATACGGCGAAAACCCGCACCAGGGTGCTGTTTTCTACGGCGATCTCACAGCCGTTTTCGACAAACTGAATGGCAAGGCAGTTTCCTATAATAACCTCGTGGATATTGACGCGGCAGTCCAGCTGATGCGCGAATTCAAAGACGGAGATCCGTGCTTTGCCATCCTCAAACACACCAATGCTTGCGGCCTCGCGCGCAGGAGTACTGCCGTTGAAGCCTGGAATGCGGCACTGGCCTGCGATACCACTTCTGCATTCGGAGGCATCTTCATTACCAATGCCACCGTTGACATCGCCACTGCCCGGGAAATCAACAAACTGTTCTACGAAGTACTCATCGCACCGGCATTTGATGAGGATGCACTGGAGCTGCTTCGCAAGAAAGATCAGCGTATATTACTGAAAATCAAATCATTCGATGTAGCAGGCCGCTCCTTCCGCACCCTGCTTAACGGTGTGGTGGAGCAGGATTCCGACCTGCGTTCCGAATCGCTGAGCGACCTGAAGGTGGTTACAAACCGCCAGCCATCGGGCGATGAAACCGATGCGCTGCTGTTTGCCTCCCGCTGCTGCAAACACCTGAAATCAAATGCGATCGCACTGGTAAAGGACAGTCAGCTGATTGGAATGGGCTGCGGCCAGCCCAACAGGGTGGACGCCCTCCGTCAGGCCATAGCAAAAGCTACGCTGTTCGGTTTCGATGTACGGGGTGCCGTGATGGCCAGCGACGCTTTCTTCCCGTTCCCGGATTGTGTGGAAATCGCCCATGAAGCAGGAATTACCGCCGTTATTCAGCCAGGTGGTTCGCTCAAGGACCAGGATTCGATTGATGCCGCCAATGAGCGCGGTATGGCCATGGTAACTACAGGTGTCAGGCACTTCAGGCACTAGATGTCTTCGTTTCGTTTAACCGCAAAGGAACATAAAGCATATTTCTCTGCGGTTAACTCTGCGTCACTCTGCGGTTAACTCTGCGGTTAACTCTGCGTCACTCTGCGGTTAACTCTGCGTCACTCTGCGGTTAAATCTGCGCTACCCTGCGGTTAACTCTGCGTCACTCTGCGGTTAACTTCTGCACAACTCTGCGGTTAACTCTGCACAACTCTGCGGTTAACCTGGCTTTGTTTAACCGCAGAGTAGCGCAAAGCAGATTTATTTCTATCCTCACTGCATCTTGTCGCCCCGCAACGTCCTGAACCGGTTACGTGCCTCCACTGCGTAAACGCTGCCTGAATAGTCCATAAAGACCTTTTCATAGAGCGTCTGAGCCTTGACCGGGTCATTCAGCCTTGTTTCGTACAGTTGAGCGAGGGCGAACAGCGCATTGTCGGCCCTGATCTCCTCCGGATACAGCTGAACTATCTTGTCGTACAAATCGGCTGCCTTCTCCCACTGGCGCTGTTTCTCGTATATCTGTGCCTCCAGATACAGGATGTCGTCTTTGAGCGAGTGATCCGGGAACTGATTGCGCAGCGTATCCAATTTGGTGAAGGCAGCGTCGAACTGGTTCTGATAAACAAGCAACTCGGCACCGGAGTACAATGATATGGCTGCAGCGGAAGTATCCAGATTGAGATTATCCATGATGAACACCGATAGATCAATGGCATCATTGGAAATCAGTTTGGATGTGGAAGATTTCAGGATGTCGAACTGAGCCTGCGACCACTGGAAATCGCCGTTGAAATAGGCCAGCCGGGCATTCTTGAAGCGGGCTTCCTGACCCAGCGTCTCCTCCTTGAAATCCTTGTCTACCTGACTGTACAACAGTGTGGCCTCCCAGATATCGCCGCTGATGAGGTAGTAGTCGCCCAGATCAAGCTTGGTGCGTGCAAGCTTTTCGCGGTTCATACCCGGCGTTTTCTTCAGCTCCTCGAGCAGGAAGACAGCTTTCTGGATGTTGTTCATGTAGTAGGCCTCCAGTTCAGCCAGCTGCAGGATAATCTGGGCCGTCTGCGATGTCTTGCCATACTGATTCAGAAATGACTCGTAATCGGACTCCAGTATATTCAGGTCCTCTCTGGTGTACTGGTAGCCCTCGGTTATCTTTCTGCGGCGGCACTCCATGCTGGCGCGCTTGGCATCGAAGAAGAAAGGACTCAGTGATCCCTTGTCGGTTATAACATACTCATAACCGGATATGGCAGCGTCGAAGTCGCCCGCTTCAGCTGCATCGTCGGCTATGGCCATCACGCGTTGTCCGTTTTCTCCAAGGCGTTTGTCGAGTGCCTTGTACTGACGGAGCGCGCTTTTGAAGTCTTTTCTCTGAATAAACGACCACGCCAGCAACTCCACATAATCAGGATTTTCGTCCGTCTGGATGCGGGTGTAGAGCTGTGTCTGCAGTTCATCAAAATCGGCCGGAGAAAGCGACTGGGCGATGCGGGTTTGAACGATGGTCAGTTTACCCGGATCAGAGCCCAGTGCGTTCAGGTAGGACTCTATCATTTTGGCTGTTTCCCCTCTCCTGCGATACAGTTCGCCAATATTGAAAGCGAAACGCTGCACATCTTTTGTAAGTTTTGCTCCCTTTTCATAGGTTTCCAGTGCCAGGTCAAATTTGGACATGCTGGTGAACTGCCGCGCCAGACGCTCCACGGAGGCGTAGTCAGCCGACATCTTTTCTATAGCCTTCCTGTACTGGAGTTCAGCCTCGGGTGTCTTCGTCTGTTTTTCGAACAGATTGCCGTAAGCCACATAGAGCAGCGGATTCTCGGGAGTTTCCTTCAGTTGCTTTTTAATGACCTTTTCGCACTCCTCATATCGCTCCAGCGGAATCAGACTCTCTACATATCTGTTGAAGAAATACTCGCTCCTGCGGTCGCGTTCCCACAATTGTCCGTACAGAGAGGCTGCTTTTTCAAATTCTCCATCTATGAAATACTGGTTGGCAAGATTGGGATCCTGTGCACATACCGTACCTGTTGTAAGGAAGTTCAGCAGCAGCAGAACCGTAAAAGTCAGAGAGAAACGCGCGAAAATGTTCATGTTACTTTGTGGTATCTGATTGCAAAGGTATGAAATAACGCAGCAAGGGGCGGTATCGTTCGCTGAAGGCGCGTATTTTTGCGTTTCATTACACATTTCATCCGGACATGAACATCAAACTGACTGCTATTTCACTGATTACCGCCTTTTCAATGCTGTTGTTGCCCGAAGCCGGTGCACAAATCAAGGTACTGAAGCCCTATAATCCGGCTCAGACTGAGCTCACAAAGGAAAAAACAGCAGAAGAAATGAATGCTGAAGCGCGCAGGGCAGCTGCGCTTTCGAAGGTGCAGGCTAAAACCAACAGCCGCAACGGAGAGGTGCCCCCATCTGCTGCTGCCAAAGGGAAGGCAAACTCAAATCCGGAATCGGATGAAGAGAATACCACTACCATGACACTGAACGGTCAGAATGTGCAGCGCAATATCTCCAGGGGACTGGGTCAGGAGGGCGACCGCCTGTTTACGCCAATTGCCGAGTTGTTTTTTGTACAGTTTGCCGTTTACTGCAAGGATACCCCTGTTGACAAAGCCCCTCCTGTGGAAGGCCTGATGCTTGTCTGGCACGAAGGCACCTTCTGCCCCGAAGGAGAAGAAGGTGCCTGCTATATTGTCAAAGGTTTTGAATCGGTTGAAAAAGCCAAGTCGGCAGCCTTACAGTTCAGGGAAAACGGCATTGACTGCTGGTATAACCCCTCGCTCACAGGCGCGCAGGTGGAAGTAATCGGAGTCAGGTGAGGATCAAACCGTATTAATGACCGTAGGTAGCGTAGCCCGGTTGTATGGGCGAAACTATCACAAATACGTCACCTTCACCTGAAAAACGGGCACTGTCTTCGCCGTAAACCACGCCGAAGTCGCTGACCTTCAGCGCCTGTCCGCCCACCTCGGCAGCACCGCTGATCAGGTAAAGCGAAGCCATACTGCCTGCGGGGAGCGAAAGGGTATATTCTCCATTCAGCGATATGCGGTAAACCTGTACTCCGGGGGTGTGCATCCTCATCGGACTGCCCTCCCCTGCCAGGATGGTCACACGGGTATTTTCATGTGTTTCAGCGGGGAAATCAGCTGCGCGGTAATCATCGTAACTGGCTGGCTGTGAGAGCGTCTTGCGGAGGTTCGGATCAAACCATATCTGGAACATCTCCCCTTCTTTTCCCATCCACTCGGAGTGACTGATGCCGTTTCCGGCGCGGATTATCTGCACATCTCCCGCTGAAAGCGACCTCCAGTCATTGAGTTTGGTATCAAAATGCCTGATTTCACCCTTCAGTACAAAAGAGCATATCTCGAAACCCTGGTGCGGGTGCAGACCGATAGTGCTATCAGATACTGCGCGGGCGTGTGCCCAGTAAAAAAGATTGGAATAAGGTCGCACGCTGGAGTGGTCCTGCGGGAAACCGATGGGTTTGTTTTCGACGATTTCACCGCCGTTGAAGGCACCATAGGCCTGCTGCTCTTTCGGAATGATTCTGACTGCCACGATATAGTGTTTAATTGGAAAAAAATCAGGAAGCAACCGATTCGGTTAACCGTAGATACTCGGTGATGCCGCCTGTCAGGTTGTACAGGTTGTTGAATCCGAATCTGTCTTCCAGTTCGCGGATTGCGCGCGCGCTGCGTGCACCCGACTTGCAATGTATCACCACCCTGGTATCCCGTGAAATCAGTTCCTGCTTTTCGGAAACAGTCGCGAGTGGTATGAGCAATGCACCGATATTGGCAGATTCGTACTCGGCTGGTTCACGAACATCAATTAGCTGGAATTGTTCACCGGCAGTCTGCCAGTTCAGCAGTTCTTCCACCGATATTTCCCTGACCGGCTTCACCTCCTTCAGTCCGCAGAAAAACTCATAGTCTATTAACTGATGTATGCTCGGATGATCACCGTTCAGCGGGTTATCGCTTCTTCGCCTGATTTTGAAAATGCGGGTTTCGAACTGAAGGGCATCAAAGATAAACAGGCGCCCGCTCAGTGGTTCTCCCACACCGGTTACCACTTTGATCACCTCGCTGGCCTGCATACTGCCAATGATGCCGGGTAAAACACCCAGTACGCCCCCTTCCGCGCAGCTCGGCACCAGTCCGGGCGGTGGAGGTGCAGGATACAGATCCCGGTAGTTGGGTCCTGTTTCACCCGAACTGTTGGTGTAGTTGAAAACCGATACCTGTCCCTCGAATTGAAAGATGGAAGCATAAACATTGGTTTTTCCAGCCAGTACGCAGGCGTCGTTGACGAGGTAACGCGTGGGAAAATTGTCGGTTCCATCCGCTACCACATCATACTGCCGGACGATATCCAGCGCATTTTCGGAAGTGAGACGGGTGTGGTGCAATATAATATCTATGTATGGATTGAGCGACTGCAGCCGTGCCCTGGCGGCATCAGCCTTCAGGCGCCCCACATCTTCCTGTCCGTACAGCACCTGACGCTGCAGATTGCTGTCGTCAACCGTGTCGAACTCTACGATTCCGATGGTGCCGACACCGGCAGCGGCGAGGTACAGGAGGAGCGGACTGCCGAGTCCACCCGAACCAATTACCAGCACACGGGCTGCCTTCAGTTTTTGCTGAGCTTCCATCCCGAAATCGGGAATGATGATATGGCGGTCGTAACGGGCCAGTTCGGCCCGGGAAAATTGGATATTCTTGTGTGATTCCATGATAATTGTCTTGACGATGATAAAATCAGCCCCCTGCAATGGCGGGAACAATGCTCAGGACAGTGTTGCTGTCGAGGGGTGTATCACCCTGATTGCGGTCGCGGATATCATCTTCCCCCACAAAGATGTTCAGAAACGACCGGATATTTCCGGAGTCGTCGAACAGATGCCTGCGAAGGTCGGGATATTTTTCAGAAAGAGACCGGAGTGCAGACTTTACGGTAGTCTCGTCTGTTTCAAGTCGTGCGTTGTTTTCGGTAAATTTGCGCAGGGGCGTTGGAATGATAACTGTAGCCATGTGAAAATGTTGGGTGAGTGAATAATTATGAGACAAGTTCCTCTTCAAATTGTCGTTCGTCGTTCAGCTTCCAGGAGCGCACACTGATGTCGTCCTGTCCGTAAACAGAAATGATGACATAAGAGAAGTAAGGCATTGCAACGTTCAGGTCATGTTCTGAGGGTACTGCCGGATGAACCGGATGCGAATGATACACCCCGAGCAACGTCAGGTTCAGTTTTGCAGCCATCAGTTCGGCTTTCATATAGTCGCGGGAGGTGATAGAGAACCGCCTCCGTTTGTCGCCCTCCTTTGCGTTGTCAACAATCAGTATTTCGGAAAAATGGCGGTTCGCGCCGTTTTCCTCTCCGAACAGAAAGCCGCAGCACTCATCCGGGAAGCACTTCCGGGCGTCATCGAGCATACGGTTGTAAACGTCCGGCTGGAAAGTCAGGACTGGTCTGGTATCCATATTCAAATTCCGAGTTTGGTCAGCAGATCGCCGTATTTGTCGGCATTATCGGGAAAAACAGTTACGACAGTCCCGGATTCGAGTGATTCGGCTACCCTGACTGCGCCGAGCAGGTTGGCAGCGGAGCTGGGACTGAGGTGCAGCCCTTCCTGCCGGAGCGCTGTTTTCATCATTTCATACACCTCAGCGGTATCCGTTTCAAGAAATCTGTCGGCCAGGTGTTCATCATATATGGCGGGCACAGCGGCGGTTTCCAGGTGCTTCCAGCCTTCCATACCGTGCAGTGCCGAATCGGGCTGCAGGCCCACAAGCTGAATCCTGCGGTCGTACTCTTTCAGTCGGCGACCGGTGCCGGTGAAAGTGCCGGTGGTGCCCAGGCCGGCCACGAAATGCGTTATTTGCGGGAAGGACTGTATGATTTCAAGCGCGGTATGGTGATAATGAGCCTTCCAGTTTCCGTCATTGCTGTACTGATCAGCGTAGAAGTACTTGTCAGGGCGATTTTCTGCCAGTTCACGGGCTACCAGTTGAGCGCCGTCGGTCCCCTCGAATTTTGAAGTCAGGATAATATCGGCTCCGAGCGATTGCAACAGGACTTTTCGCTCTGCAGAAGCATTTTCGGGCAGACAGAGCGTCACCCGGATACCCAGTTCGCGGCAGACAGCTGCGTAGGCGATACCGGTATTTCCGCTGGTGGCATCGAGCAGCGTCCTGCTGCGGTTCAGTGCGCCCGACTGGATGGCTGCATATATAATATTGTATGCAGCCCTGGCCTTCACGCTGCCGGAAAGTTGCTCCCATTCTTTTTTGGCGTATATGGTAACGCGCGGATGTTTAAAGATATTACGGACTGCGTGCACGGAAGTTCTGCCGATTTTTAGTCCGACCTCCTGCAGCAGGAGCAGCAGATCGAAGTCTGTAACAGGCTGGTGAGTAGTACCCATGTTTTGTGTTTATTTGTATGAAGGAAGTGGACAGATACGAAAAAAGCCCTTCGGTGCAATACCGAAGGGCTTTCTGAAAAATTGATGCAATTACACTAATTCAAATTGCACAAATGTGTCAGAACGGCCTCCGGTACCGGGGCAGCGCAGCAACAACAAATTGTACAACAAGTGAATGAGTGAGTCATTTTTTTTGTTTGCTTTACAGGAAAGACAAATTATAACCAAAAACCTTGCCAGAAGTTTAAAGAATACCGGAAATATTATTCAGTGCGGCAATTTATCCCTGAAATAGCCATACAGCCAGGTTCCGGCCACTGCACTGATTAATGTTACAAGTATAGCCAGGTAACCCGCTCCAATTTGTGCGAAAAGAGGTCCGGGGCATGCCCCTGTTATTGCCCAGCCCAGTCCGAACAGCAGGCCTCCGTAAATCTGCCCCCTGTTGAAGGTTTTTTTCGGGAAGACCACCTCTTCCCCCTGAATGGTTTTTACTTTAAAGAACCTGATCAGAAAAACGGACAGGGCTCCTGTCACAACAGCCGTCCCGATGACACCATACATGTGGAACGAATCGAGGCGAAACATCTCCTGAATTCTGAACCAGGAGACAATTTCGGCCTTCACAAAAACGATTCCGAATACGACACCGATCAGCGTATATTTCAGGTTACCGGAAAGTGATTCCGGCAGATCCTGATTATTGGATGCCTCGCAGGCGTCGGGGCGCAGGCGCGCATCAGTTGTTTTTACACCTGACATATCAAACGATTTTAAGGATGAGCGGTAGTAGTACCCATGTTCCGATAAATCCGCCAGCCATAAAACAAATGGTAGCCACCAGAGAGGGCCATTGCAGACTGGCGAGTCCGCTTATTGCGTGTCCGCTGGTACATCCGCCGGCATACCGCGTACCAAATCCAACCAGCAGGCCACCTACTACCGTGAAAAAGAACCCTTTCAGCGACAGAATATAAGCCGTATCGAACAAATCGGAAGGCATCAGTCCGCTGAAATCGCGGACTCCCATTTGCCCGAGAGCGGTTTGGGTAGATTCACCAATTACCATGGGCGAATTGTCTGCCAGTACCGTCGAAGCAATAATGCCACCGATAAAAACTCCGCCAACGAAAAACAGATTCCACAACTCCCTTTTCCAGTTATATTTGAAGAAAGGAATTCCGGCGGGAATACAGGCGGCACAGATATGGCGGAGATTGGAGGAAATACCGAATATTTTATTTCCGAGCAACAGCAGGGCCGGTACGGTGAGGCCGATGAGTACACCTGCGATATACCAGGGCCAGGGTTGTGACAAGCATTGAATCATACGAGCGTACTTTTGTCAAACAAAAAGCCTTCCGGAAACAACCGAAAGGCCTTCTGCGGCAAAGGTATGACTTGCCGGCTAATAGTCTATATTTTTGGTAGGGTATTTTTATGCCCCCAGGTAGGTTTTCAGCAGTTTGCTGCGGCTGGTAGCACGCAACTTGTTGATTGCCTTGTCTTTAATTTGCCGCACGCGCTCGCGGGTGAGGCCAAATTTGTCGCCGATATCCTCCAGGGAGAGCGGGTGTTCGACGCCTATACCGAAATACAGTTTGATAACATCAGCCTGTCGGTCGGTAAGTGTACCCAGAGAGCGCTCGATTTCGCGGCGGAGCGAGTCAGCGTATTCCAGGTGCGAGTCGGTACCCGGCATGGTGGTATTTTCGAGCACATCGAGCAGCGAGTTATCCTCACCCTCCACGAAGGGAGCATCCATGGAAACGTGGCGGGCGGCGACGCCGAGCGTAGTTTCCACTTCGTCGGTAGAAATTTCGAGGATTTCTGCGAGTTCTTCCGGACTGGGTTCGCGTTCGTAGGCCTGTTCGAGTTCCGAGAAGGCCTTGTTGATTTTGTTCAGCGAGCCTACTTTGTTCAGGGGGAGACGCACGATACGGCTTTGCTCGGCGAGAGCCTGAAGGATGCTTTGGCGAATCCACCACACAGCATAGGAGATGAACTTGAAGCCGCGGGTTTCATCGAAGCGCTGGGCAGCCTTGATAAGGCCCAGATTCCCCTCATTGATCAGGTCGGAAAGGCTCAGGCCCTGGTTCTGATACTGCTTGGCTACAGACACCACGAAACGCAGGTTGGCCTTGGTCAGCTTTTCAAGTGCTATCTGGTCGCCCTGCTTGATTCGTTTGGCGAGATCCACCTCTTCTTCAGGGGTAAGGAGATCTACTTTGCCGATTTCCTGAAGATATTTCTCGAGAGACTGGCTCTCGCGGTTGGTAATGGACTTCGTTATTTTTAACTGCCTCATGTGCGGGAACTGCTGTATTGATTTTTGAACCGCAAAGTTAAGTATTTTTAACCCTGTTGTGTAATTATTTATTTTTTAGTGTTTTTTTTGCTTTTCCCAGGGCCAGTACGGCCGGATGACGACCGGATCGAAGTATTCTTTCATCAGCTCTTCGAACCAGCGGAGAGGGGCCTGGGTTTTATCGCCGGTCTGGGTATCGCACTTGAAAAACAGATAATAGAGCCGGAGGTTGCGGCCCGCCCTTTCGAAGAACTTCTCGATATGGACGACGCCTCCGCTTCGGGAGGCGCCCAGCCACAGATAGTAGGCATCGTCGTGCGCCTCGATCAGGTTGAGCACCGTATTATCCGTGGTATATTGCTCCATGAACTTTCTGGCGAGCACCGCGTGGTGTTTTTCCCAGTTCCGGGGTCTCGAGCGATCTTCTGCGTACTTGAAGGTATCGTGTGCCAGTGCGACGAGACGGAGTTGTTCGCGCTCTGCCTGGCTCAGGTCGGGAATCCGGTTGATATTATCCAGCACCTCTCCGACATGTAGTCCCACCACTCCTTCCGGATGGCCAAACCGGGGCTCACCCCAGAGCAGTCCGTACTGAAAGGCGGGAACAGAGAGTAAATCCCACTCCAGCTGCGTTTCGGGGCGCAGAACAGGTATCAGTTGAGAGGCCTCTGTCGGACGGCTGTTCATGTAAAATGGTGGTTAATATGGCGTTAAAGTGACGAAATGACAAAGCAAAAGCCTGCCTGTGTCGTTTAGTTTTGCATTAGTTCATTTCGGAGCAAGCCCAACGGGCAAGCAGATCCGCATTGAACGGCGCTCAAAATTAACGGGAAAACATCAAATCTGGCTCCCTGATTTTTGCGTCGCAAATTTCATCAAAATCACACAATTCCAACTCAGTACTATGCGAACGATTTGGTCAACCTTGTTAGCCGGCGCCATGGGTGGCGTTGTCACCTTTGCGGCTGTAAAACTAACCGACAAACAACCTGCCATCAACACGCTTCCTCAGCAGCAATCATTTGCAAAACTGGCAAATTACGGAGGCGCACCACCAGCTTTTGATTTTACCAAAGCTGCCGAACGATCCATGTCTGCCGTAGTGCACATCAAGGCCTCCGAGAGCAAGGCCTCAGCTTACGAACGCCAGCGGAATCTGCGTTACTCCAATCCGTTTGAGTACTTCTTCGGTTCGGGATTCGGCTTTGAGCCACAGCCCCGTTCCGGTACTGGATCCGGTGTTATCTATACAAACGACGGCTACATCATCACGAACAACCACGTGGTTGATTTTGCCGACGAGTTTGAGGTTACTCTCCACGACAACCGCGAGTTCCGTGGACGCCTCGTTGGCCGCGATGCCAATACAGATATGGCTGTTATCAAAATTGATGCCAGCGATTTGCCTGCCATTGATCTGGGTAACTCCGACGATGTGAAAGTGGGCCAGTGGGCACTCGCCGTGGGTAATCCTTTCGACCTTACCTCTACTGTAACAGCAGGTATTGTGAGCGCAAAGGGCCGCGATATTGACATCATCAAGGGCGGCAAGGCCATTGAATCCTTCATTCAGACTGACGCTGCCGTGAACCCCGGCAATTCGGGTGGTGCACTCGTTGACACGGAAGGCCGCCTCATTGGTATCAACTCTGCCATAGCTACTCCCACAGGTGTATTTGCCGGCTATTCGTTTGCCATACCTGTCAATCTGGTCAAGCGTATTGCTGATGATCTGATCAAATACGGAGAATACAAACGCGCCTATCTGGGTGTGAACGCAGCAACCATGGATTCTTATGTGGCCAAAGAGCTGGACGTAGAATTTACCCAGGGAGCCGTGGTTGTTGACCTCGATCCGGAGGGTTCGGCTGCTGTTTCCGGCCTCAAGGAAAAAGATATCATTACCAAAGTAAACGGATCAGCCATTACTACCACTGCCGAGTTGCTGGAGCAGATAGGTCGCTCCAAGGTAGGCGAGACACTTGAACTCACTGTTGTACGTCTCGGTAAAGCTGTCCCCGTTTCTGTGAAACTGCGCAGTCGCCCGGAGGGCAACTGACAAGATAGTGGCGTTCCCCCATCACGCCAGGGAAATTAAAAGTTGGTTTTTCGTTTTGTTTTGATGTGTCAGCCCCGCGAAACGCGGGGCTGACTTTTATTTTCCCCCGCCCAGTGCTTCGTATCTGCTCAGATCTGCCTGTCCCTTTTCTGTTTCTCCCAGTTTCAGGAAGGTATTTCCCCGGGCGCGGTACGCACGCGCGAATCCGGGATCAAGCTCAATACATCTGCTGAAGTCAGCTATTGCCTCGGTGTTTTTTCCCAGATTGATATAAGAAAGTCCGCGGTTATAGTACTCGGCGGCAGCATCGGGTACCACGTTCAGATATACCGACAAATCTGCTACCGACTGCTCAAATTTTTTCATCGGCCCCATCAGATTGCCCCGCTGCCGGTAAGCCTCGTACAACTTGCCGTTGATACTGATGGCCTTGTCAAAATCCTGCACGGCCTGAGGGTATCTTCCCTGTTCTGCCAGCATGATTCCCCGCCACAGATATGCCTTTCCAAAGTTGTCTCCGGCAGCCTCCATCGAGCGCTCTATCAGCTTCAGCGAATTCTGCCAGTCTCTGATTCTCATTCCGGATTTCACCATGAACACCAGTCCGGCAGCACAAAGGACTGCCCACGCAGTACCTGCCAGCGCCGGCTTTCGATCCCTGAGCCATTCAGGGATGGAAGCAACTATCAGCAATATTCCGATGATCGCCAGGTAATTATACCGGTCGGAGCGCAACTCGAATGTACCGAATGTGGCAAACGGCAGCGAAAGGGCAATATTGGACAGATAAAATGCGATTCCGGCCAGTAAAAGCGGAGCCCTCCTGCGCAGTTGCCAGGCCGCCACCAGTACTGCCACCAGCAGCAGAGGTGCCGCGTAATAGCTCCACGACCACGCACCGTTATCCCTGATAAACGGATACCATATACTGAGTCTGCCAGGGAACAATATCTGTTTCCAGTAAAACACAACAGTCTGACAAACCATCAGGAAGCGGTCGGCAACAGAAAAATCGGCTGGCTGATCGGGAAGTCCGGCATGCTGACGAGATATGAGGGTCAGGATACCCATACCCAGTGCCAGCACAAAGAACGGCACCTTTTCCAGGATGGTACGGCGCGAAAAAGGTCGCTTCAGCCAGAGGTCGAGTGCGAGCAGCGTCAAAGGCAGTACAGCGGCAGCGGATTTGGCCAGTCCGGCCAGCGCAAAGAAAATCAGCGCATGCCAGTAGTTTTGTCCCTTGCCCTCAGTGCGTATGTAACGCAGCCAGGCGCGCAGGGAAAGCAGCAAAAAGAGGGAAAAGAGGGGCGTACTGAAGCCGGCAATCCATGCTACCGGCTCCACCTGCAGCGGATGGATACCGAAGAAGAAAGTCACAAATCCCGCAACATACAGCGAGGTGCCCAGATCACGCAGCAGTTTGAATACCAGCCACACATTGCAGGTGTGCACTATCAGACTGAAGAGGTGATACCAGAAACTGTTCTCTCCGCCCAGCTGATAACAAATGGCATATCCAAACCATGTAAGCGGGGCAAACATACCCAGATTGAACCCGGAAAAGAAGTCCAGCCGTGTTACGGCGGGATTGTTGGTGGTGGCTGAATGATCGTCCACGTCCACCATTTCATTGTTAAGACCTGAAGAAAACAGCAGGGCAACTGTGGCTGCCAGAATGACCGGAAGCCATTTCTCAAGTCCGTCAGAGTTTTTGCCGCCAATATCCGCTACAGAGGAAACGGCAGGTTTTACCTTTTTTGCCATGACCACATTGAAATTTCAGCGCTAAAATATGAATGCGGAATAATTATCAACAACAGTTCATGTCAATAAAAATATCGTGAATATCTGTATAAATACCATCGGATACTTCTGTAATTGAATTACACGCATTTTAAAGTGGCGACACTTCTGAATAAAAGCCATACCTTCGCCACTTCTGATCAAAATCGCTTTTCATCACACTATGAAAAAACTGCTTCTCTCCCTTTGCGCGTTTTCAGCGCTGCATTTTTCCATTTCTGCACAGGAAGGTCCCCGGATGTTTATGGATGTTCCGGCTATATTTGTAGCTGCGCCTGATTTTGAAAATCTCAAAACGAATGTCGGGCTGGGTGGTGCTTTTGCGTTCAACGTGGGTACGCACTGGAGTGTCGCGCGCGTGGGTGTGGGTGTACAGGCCACTGCCGACCCGAAGGAAAATTTGGAGGAAACGCTGGCTACCACGCCTTTTGCGCTGTTTGAAGTGGGAGGCGGTATGTACCGCTCCAACGGCGATCGCTGCGCCAAAACCAAGAGGGCTGCCTTTACGGTACTGGGCAAGGGCGGACTGCGTTACTACTTCGATACCCGCGACGAGGTGGCGGGTCTGGACTATACCGGCTACGGACTCGATTACACGGTCGGCGCGGAACTAGGGTACTTTTATATCCGGGATATGTTCCGCAATTTTGAGGTGGTTGCCGACATCAATTATCACTTCAATGCAGAGCGCCTCTCTCTCACGCTGGGCTTCAAGCATTTCCTCAATCTGCGGGCGACGAGACCGTACTGAGCCGCCGGTTTATCCGCTTTTCCAGCCACCAGAATCCGAGCAGCACGAGAAGAGCCTGCGTGCCGAGCAATATCCAGAGTACGGGGTATCCGTATGCTGCAGCCACCTGTGTGCCATATACCGGAGCAATCGTGTTGGCTATGGAATAGGCAATACCATACAGTGACATATACTGGCCCTGATAACCGCCTTTGGAGCGCCCGAACACGAAATTACTGCTGAATGGCATAACCAGCACCTCCCCCAGCGAGATGACGACAGTGAATAATATCACCATCAGCAGCGGGTCGAAGGGCAGCAAAATGCTCCAGTACGAAACGGCGTAAAGGAACAGGCCCGTTCGCACAAACGACAGGGGTGTCCGAAGTTTTTCTATTTTAAACACCAGCGGCATTTCGACCAGGAAGACTACCAGTCCGTTGATGGCCGACATGATACCTACCAGCGATTCAGACCAGCCGTAGTACTCCTTCCAGAAAACAGGGATAATCCAGATCAGCTGCATGAACACGGTAGCGTTCAGCATGGTAAGGAAGCAGAACCAGAGAAAATCCCGGTCTCTCCAGGGTGAGAGGCCGCTTTTTTGCTGTATTTCCGCGCCTTCCTGTTCAGACTTTTTCCGGGCAACCGAGGGCGGGAAGAGCAGGTAGAGGGCGACAGCTGCCGCAATGCAGGTGAGGCCATCCACCCAGAAAAGCCAGGGCCAGCCAAAGATAACAAGCAGTCCACCCAGGGCAGGCGCTACAGCCCAGCCCATATTGGCCGACATCCGGTAGAGCGAAATGGAGCGGGTGCGGGTTTCGGGTGTACAATTGGCGGCAATAGCTACCGAATTGGCAGGTCTGAACGCCTCTCCCGTAAGCGCCATGATGAAGATACCCGTACAAATCAGGTAAAAATCGGTAATGTAATACAGCAGTACAAGTACTATTCCATTGAGTACCAGACTCGTGAACTGCACTGGCGAACTCCCGAAACGGTCGGTAAGGCGTCCGCCGGTGTAAGAGCCCACTATGGAGCCCAGTCCGAAAAAAGCAGTAGCGTAACCCGCCTCACGGATTCCGAGGTGCCGTTCCTGAGTGAGGTAAAGGGTAAGGAATGCGATAACAAGGCTGCCGCACCTGTTAATCAGGCTGATAAGCGAGAGCAGCCAGATATTGCGGGGTATACCCGAGTAAGAATTTTTCCACTGTGTCAGCGCGCGTACAATCATATCCTCTTAACCGGTGTGGCGGGAATCAGGTTTCATCGGGGCAAAAATACGCGCATTATCCCGGGGGTCAGGTTATTTTTTTCCCGAAAGGCAGTACCCGGATCAGCTGAACAGCCAGAAACGTCGTCAGCGTGACAATACCAATCAGCACCGGTACCCCTCTGAGCGGATGCTGTCCGCTATGCCAGTAGCCGCACTGTCCCCACCAGTCCATCACCAGCACATGCGCCAGGTAAATACCGAAGCTGGCTGCAGAAAATTCCTTTTCCACCTCGTGTAATGGAGATGCAGACCAGCCGAAGCGGATCAGGAGAAACCAGCCTATAGCTGAAAAGCCCACATTGGGCGTGAGGTAATCGTAGAAATAAACATCGAAACTGGCTCCGGGTGTCCAGCCACTGTTCAGCCAGTATGTGCCGAGCATGGTCGAGGCTGTACCAGCTACAATCAATGCCAGTCCGATGAGTGCGAGCTGCTTTTCGCTGAATCGCCACGACGGCAGACCGCCGGCTTCGACACCTGCCGGACCTTTGGTACCCAGATAATAACCCAGCACGAAATAACCGCAATTATTGGTGAAAAGCTCGAAGTAAACACCAATAGGCAGATTGAAATACAAGGCAAGAATCTTGTAGCCCCAGGCACCGATCATACTCATCACAAAGAAATACCTGAAATCGCGCTCACCGGCAGCCTTGATCCATGGTCTGAGGACAGGATACACCAGATACAGGCCGATAATCAGATAGATAAACCAGAGGTGATAGTGTACCGGGCGGATGATGATATTCCGGACAGCATCCCATATAGTGGCCGGGTTATTCCCGGCTATATGTCCGTAAACAGAATAAATAACCATCCAGAAAAGAGCCGGAATTACCACCCTGGAAAATCTCCTGCTCAGGAAATCAGGAAGCGGATAATCCTTTCCCAACAACAAAAATCCGCTCAGCATGACGAACAGCGGTACGCCGGGTCTGCTGAGAGAATTCCAGAAGTTGCCAATCCACCACCAGAAACTGTTCAGGTCCTGTGGAACATGAGCGATAGGTGCAGCTACGTGAATAGCAATTACCATGATAGTGGAGATATTTCGTATCCGGTCGGCCCAGAGGATTGAAACTGTCGGCATTTTATTAATTCAGCTTGTTATCTGCCTCAAACATAGGGAAAGCCCGCGTTGCCAACAAATCATTTTATGTTTTTGGTATCTGGCTGTCCCTTAGTCATCAAATTGTCGTATCATTGCGGCTTGTAAAAGAATTACTTTAGAGGATGTGGAGTAGCAGATGCACGACATGGATAATCCGCTCTGAAGTTACATTGAACAAACATCTATGAGCAGGTCTATTGCAATCCTGTCGGCCGGAGAACTTCTGGTTGACTTTATAACAGCCGAATTTGTGCAAACCCTGGACGAGGCTACGCTCTTCAAGCGTATTCCGGGCGGGAGTCCTGCAAATCTGGCGATGAATATGGCGCGGCTGGGGAACAGCGCCATGCTGGTTGCCTGTGTGGGTAACGACGACATGGGTAATATCCTCAAAAATTATGTGGAGCGGACGGGGGTAGATGTTACCTATGTTGCCCAGGTGAACGACCCGACAACGCTGATACTGGTTACCCGTTCTGCAGCCGTTTCCAACTTTCAGGCCTACAGAAACGCCGATTACCAGTTGTCTATCCGGCAGTTTCCTTTCCAGAAGTTTGAAGATATCAGTATTTTCCACTCTACCTGTTTTGCTTTGAGTAAAAATCCAGCCCAGCATGTTATTCTTGATGCAGGGGAGAGAGCAAAGCGTGCAGGCTGCCAGTTAAGTCTCGACGCCAACTATGCCGAGAAAATATGGCCCGACCGGCTGGAGGCCCAAAGGGTCGTAGCTGAATGGTCGCGACTGGGTTCACTCATCAAAATCAGCGATGTTGACTGGACTCGCCTGTACGAAAGCACGAACCCTCAGCCCGAAGCTGTTATCGAGCATTTCCTGAAGATGGGTGCAACCGAAGTCTGCTTTACGCTGGGCGACAAAGGCTGCTGGGTAGGCAATACCGAAGGGGCGCACTATTTGCCAGCCAGAAAAGTCGAGGTAAAAGACACTACCGGGGCTGGTGATGCATTCTGGTCGGGTTATCTGACGGCCCGTCTGGAAGGAGCCTCACCACTTGAATGTGCCGTTGCAGGTCGCAAAATGGCCGAACTGAAGCTGGCTCATTTCGGACCGCTACCCGACCGGGTTGACCGCAGTGTTGTGCTTGGCGATACCGTCTGATGCGGCTCAGCTCCCTTTTCTGAATAAAGATACTTCCGGATCCATGGCCTGGCCATCGAGCAGGTGGCTGGTCAGGTGTTCGGCCCAGTAGGGTGCCAGCAAGGCGCCCTTGGTACCCATGCCATTGAACATAAATACGTTCTTTTTTACAGGGCTCTCTCCGATGAGTGGTCTTCTGTCCTTGACAGTAGGTCGTACACCGGCAACGTGGTCAATTATTTCGTATGGCACATCAAGCATATCGTTGAGGTGGCCGACCAGAAAGTCTCTTTCACCACTGCTGGGCTCAAAATCGGGAAAGTGCCACTGATAAGTACCGCCTGCCCAAAAAGTATCACCGTCGAGCGGGGCAATAATTGCAGTTTTTTTCAACATGGAGCTGAACGAATGCCCCTGAAAATCCGGAAATCGAATAATCAGGGCTTCTCCTTTTGCCACCCGCCACAGATCGGTGGGAAACAGCTCATTGGACTGCCCGCGAAATCCTTCAGTAAAAATAACCTTGTCGAATTCGGAGAGCCAGCTGTCTGTCTGTCCGATATCCACCGCCTGGTCAATAAAGCGGCCCGCATCGGTCCAGTGTTGTCTGACAGCGTGCAGCAGCAGCGGGAAGTCAACCCGGGCTGCCCGTGAAATTTCACCGAAATGAAAGCCGGATTTCAGCAACGGCTCCCACTCGTGCGCGTGCGGGAGCTCGCGCATGTGATCCGAATAATCGGCCTGAGCGCAACGAGCCGACCAGTCGTTTACCTCACCGGGAGCGGACAACAGGCGAACAACAGGATACTCTCTGACCAGCGATGTACCGGCAAGCTCGCCGATCTGACCGTAAATCCGCATGGCTGCCGGAAAAAAAAGGTCAAAGTTCCATGATTTGACGAATCGTTTGCCAGTTACGGGGTTGATGATTCCCGCGGCAAAACGCGATGAGGAACCGGGCAGACCAGCATCGGCAATGAATACATCACAGCCGCGCCCGGACAAAGTACAGGCCAGTACCGAACCTGCAATACCTTGTCCGACAATCAGAATTTTCATTTTGTATTATTTGAAGCGCCTCCTGACCAGTCTGATAAAAGTTTTGGCTGTTTCAATCCGTTTGGGATCACTCCATTCAAAACGCTTCACACACTGCCTTACCATATAATTCTGGGCGTCGAAAAAACTGCCCATTGCGTTGATCTCGGCTATAGCTGCATCAAATGCAGTGCCCTGACCTCCGAAAAGCTCGCGGGTATAAAGCAGTTTGTCATTCAGTGCGATTGCCTTTTTCAGGTCGGCTATTGGCAACTCGGAGAGTCTGTCAGACAGCTCTTTGGCCACTTTTTCCTCAAACAGGGCTTCCGTTTCGGTGTCCAGTGTTTCCGGCTTTTCAAAAGTATAAGAGGTAGAAACTATAGGAGCGGGATGCGGTACCGACTCCTCCTTTTTTCCCTTGCCGGATTTGTCCTGAGAAACCTCCGGCACAGTGACAGTTACTTCAGGCTCCCTGACAGGGGCAGGCGGGGCAGGCGGCACAGGCTCGGGCACCGGTTCGCGCCGGGGAGCCGGCTCCGGTTTTACAACGGCAGCAGGTGCCACCGGAGAGTCATACAGAGCATCATACAAATCACGAACATAAGACGCCATGATATCAATATCGAGGCGTACCACATTGTCCGGATCTTTGGACAAACGGGCGAATTCGCGGTTCAGTTTATCGAGGAATAATTTCGATTTTTGAAAATCCATTTTGTGAGAGGGTTTAGACTATTTACTTTCACCGGCGAATTTCTAAAAAATTTCAAAAACTGTGTTTCTAGAACCTCATTTTAAAGGACAGCGATCGGGCTGGATTGAAGTTATTTGCGGATGTATGTTCTCCGGGAAGACGGAAGAGTTGATCCGGAGACTGAAAAGGGCTAAAATAGCCTCCATGAAAGTGGAGGTGTTCAAACCAAAAGTTGACACACGATACGACGAACAGGCCATTGTTTCGCACGACACCTCATCGCTGCTGGCTATACCCGTTGATCATTCATCGAAGTTACTCAGACTGGGAGAAGATGTAGCGGTAATCGGACTGGATGAAGCGCAATTTTTCGACGATCAGTTGCCGGCTGTATGTCAGGAACTCGCCCTCAGTGGCGTGCGGGTAATTGCTGCCGGGCTGGACATGGACTACCGGGGGCAGCCCTTCGGAGTTATGCCCGAACTGCTGGCAATAGCAGAGTATGTTACCAAGGTACACGCCATCTGTGTACACTGCGGCAATCTGGCGACACATTCATACCGGCTTGCCGAAGGCGACTCTATCGTTCTGCTCGGCGAGAAAGAGCAGTATGAACCTCGTTGCAGGAGCTGTTATGCGAAAGGGAACATCCTGCACCTTGTGTAGTATTACTTCAGCATCACCACATCAAAGCCGAAAATACCCTTCCTGACAGGAACAAGAATTTCTTCTCCGGGCTTCGTCAGTGGAAAATAAGCCTGTGACTTGTACCTGAAAGAGATCTCACGGCCCTGATGCCTGACCTTCAGCCTGTAGCCGGTGGGTTTGAGCTTCTCGCCTTTCAGTACACCATACTGAGAGGCGAGAAAAGGTGTTTCGGAGACAAACTCGAGCGAACGGAGCTCATCAGTTCCGGGATAGCGGTTGAGAAGGCTTGCAAACAGGGGCGAAAAAATCAGGGAAACCGATCCGATGAAAAGCAACTCGGGAATATGCCGGCCAGGCGGGGAGAGCTTTTTAAAAGAAAGAGCAATAATCAGAATCGCCGTTACGAGCCCGGCAGTGAAAGCGCCGGCCAGCAGCCATTTAACCCCTATCGTGTTGGAGAGGAAGGGAAACTCTTTTACGTACACCCAGATGAGTGCAAAAAAGAACAGGGTTACAAGTACCGAGAAGAGCCTTGGATATCGGTCGAGCATATGCGTTTTTTTACAAAAGTAATCCTGCTGAATGTAATTCTCAATATTTTCCCGTGAATTCCGTTCTTTTGCGTGCGAAGTTCTATCCCGTTTTAAAAATATGAAAGAAAACAACCGATTTTCCGAGCATACTGCCGATTCGACTGCATACAGCAGTGCGGCGCTGGAGTGGCTTAATGCAAGTCCGGTGCCACCTGCACGGGCCGACCTGACCAGTATAGACGGAGAACTGGCCGTCCGGCTGATATACGACCTTCCGGGAGGCCGGGAAATTGACATGCCGGTTGCCGCCAATCATCCGGCCAGCGACTGGTTGCTGCATCTGTACTTCGAGTCGAGGAACAGAGAGCGCGTTTTTGGTTCCAAGAATCTGGGAATCGGATACCCTGTTCTAACCGGTAAACTCGGAAATCAGGAACTGTCAGCCCCGTTATTTGTGTGGCATATTGTACTGGAGCCAAGCCAGCATCACACTGACAACTGGCAGGTAACCAGACAGGTCAGTCACCCGATAACCCCGAACTATCCCCTTTTTCACCTGCTGGACAGTATTTCAGGGGGTGATTTTACGGCGAAAGCACGTTATTTCGCCGAGAATGAGTGGTACAACAGCCAGGCTCTTGTCAATTTTTGCGAGATCCTCGGCAACACATTTTCACTGTACGCCGACGGTCTGCCACTGGGCATCAAGCCGTTTCCTGACGAAGAAAGCCTCCGGGCGGGGCAGAACATGCTATCCTGGTCGGCTGTCATGGGTATATACCCTACCCTTCCGCGAACCATTGCCGGAGAGGCGCCAACCGCCCTTCCAGATCCGCAGGTTACAGGCGACAGCTGGATACATACCTTCTCCATGCTCCCACTCGACCCCGGCCAGCGCGCTGCGCTGGAAGCAGTACAGAACAATGCGCTTACCGTAGTAGAAGGGGCATCTGGCTCCGGAAAGACATTCCTGATTTCCGCCATTGTGATGAATGCCCTTTCGCACGGGAAGAAATGCCTGGTGGTTTCAAAAAGTATCAATTCGCTTCGGAGAGCCCAGAAAATGATCCTGGATAAAGGAATCGGAGAGCTATCCTTCGTCCTGCGCGATCTGGAGGGCGACAAACTGATGCTGGCAGATATGCTCCGTA
Source organism: uncultured Bacteroidota bacterium (assembly GCA_903925535.1). Classification (GTDB taxonomy): domain Bacteria; phylum Bacteroidota; class Bacteroidia; order Chitinophagales; family Saprospiraceae; genus M3007. The sequence goes on from CAIYFY010000409.1 coordinate 38,431, forward strand.
TGAGTGCCGAATCGAAAAGCAAGACAAACTACAACAGGGATCTGTTTCAGACAGTGCTGAACAAGACAATCCGGGAGCAGAACAAACTGGACAATGCGTGGAAGTCACTCCACAAGCCCCTGTTCGGCTCCCTCGACTTCAGCGAGACAGTCGGGCGATACCTCCGCGCCAACCGGACAGAGGGAAAAGAGCTGCTGCTCAGCCAGTTGAATCCCCAGGATTTCACCTTCAACGAACAGGAATACAATCTGATTGTTGATGCCATATACGCATCCGAGCCCCTCTTCAGACGCTTCCCAACCCTGCACCACCCCCTTGGCAACCTGAACGGGAGTATTTTTTCCGAATATTCGTCAACCAAAGGGATGCAGTGGACCAGCGGGAAAGTAAAGGCACTTTCGGACAAGGCAACAGCCCTCCATCATCGTTATATCTCGCAGACAAACGACTACGCGGAAAGCCTGCAGGATCACTTTGAACAGTACTACTTCGACCTGGCGGCCCTCATCAAGCGAATCAAAAACAGCCTGGAAGATGGTGTGACACGATTTGGACCTGACTTTGAAAAGCCGATATCCAGTGCTGAAAAGCTGTACGGTATTTTCAGCGACAAGTACAAGGAAATCGTGGCAGCCAAAGAGCGCATTGGCGGTTATTTTGAAGAACTGCTGAAAACCTACAGCCTCAGAAGATACTTCGAGTTCGACTTCCCGCCCAATCCGGATATGCGGAATATTGCCCGGATCAGCCAGCTGACCCGCGACTTTGAAGTTTCGGCGAACAACTGGCGGAGGCGAATACCTGCGAGCGTGCGCGAGGACGTGAAAAGACTAACCTCCAGAAGTGCACACCCCGAACTGGACTTCAGGGATAAAATCAGGGACCTGGAAGAATCGCTGGATTTGTTTCTCGAGGAATTCAATTCTTCCGGGCTCTACAACGACAGCCTCAGGCACGAGATGCTCACCATTCCGAAGCGTCAGGAATTCCTGGAAGACCTGATTGCGCGACTGGAGGACACCCGTTTCTATCTGCGCGACTTCGATGATTTTTACATCTGGCAACGACACTGGCTGTCGCTCAGCGAACTTTCCAAGAAAGTGGTCAGTGCCCTATGCAGAATCCAGCCCAACAACTGGCAGGCTGCATTTGAAAGCTGGTATCTGCACTTCCTCCTGCAGGGCAATTTCCACCCCGATATAGTCTGGACGGAAGATGCCATTCTTGACCTGATTAACCACACCAGAAGTCTGAACCAGCTGTTCCCGGATCAGATCAGCGCACTATGGCAGGAAAGGAAGAAAAAAGCACTCAAAGACCTGAAATCTGGCAATCCGGGTGCGTACAAAACCTGGTTTGGAAAAGACAACCGCACGCTCAGTGCTTCTGTCAGGGCCGAAGATCTGATCCACAACCACTTTCATCCGCTGTCGGAGACACTGCCGGTTATCCTCACCACCCCGATGGTTGCCCTGGACGTCATGCAGCAGTCGCAGGTTGTTTACGATCTGGTGCTGGTTGACGAGGGCCACAATATTCCCAAACAGGAATGTTATCACCTGTTTAATATGGCGAAACGGCTCGTGGTGTTCGGCGACGAAAAGCAGGATATGACGCCTTTTGCCGACGATGACATTCTGGAATTTTGCAAAGGCATGGGAGCCAATGCCCTGCATCTCGACTATCAGCATCAGGATACACCCGAAGGCTGGGTCAGATTCAACAAAATTGCCTTCAAAACACCGTTCAAGAGAATTCCTTCAGGCAGGAGCGCACTTGACTCGACGATTGTCATGAATGTGGAAGGCCGTTATGACGAAGCCTCCCGGACGAACGAGGCAGAAGCCCGCCAGGTTATTGACTGGCTGAATCTGATTGAGCAAACACCGGCACACACTTACCCGGTTGTGGGAATTGCGTGTTCCACGGTGCAGCAGCGCGATCTGATTGCTTCCCAACTGTTGCGTATCAGACAGCGAAAAATGGCCGGTTGGGAAAAAATACAACAACTCATCCTGAACGGCCTGGGCGTGTATCAGTTTGCCGAAATGCAGGGACAACACGTTGATATACTGATTCTGTCGCTCACGCACGGGATCACAGACACGCAGGGTACGCTCACGCGCGACCTTCATTTCTGGAACACAAATCTGGGAATCAACCAGCTCCATGTCGTACTGACGCGTGCCACACAGAAGTTTTATATTGCACACTCAATCCCCGAGGGTCTTCATGCCGTACTTGCAGCCGACAAGAATTTCCTCGGAACCTGTATATTGTCGCATCTGGTTACTTTCGCAGACCACCTCCAGCGGGGTGAGAGTGAGGCAGCGGAGGAGCAGCTCACCAAAATGAAGAGCTTGCTCAACTACACTGAATCGTATTTTGAACCAACCCTGTTCTCGGAAGAGGTAGAGTATGCCCTGAGACCTTATTTCGATGCCAGTCAGATGAAGAAGTCATACCAGGCTGCCGGGGTAAGGGTACCCTTGTTCATACGAGGCATGACCGACGAAGAGCCGAGCAGTGCGATTGCCTTCGACGGGGTGCTGTCAAAAACCGTGCTGCCGAGTTACGAGTGGGAGTTCAAGCTCAACAATTATTTCAGAAAGACCGGTATCAGTTACATTCCGGTTTTATCGGCGCACTGGTGGCGCAGTCCGAAGCAGGAGGCGCGCAAACTGACAAGCAAGCTGCTGAAGGGCAACAGAGAGGAAGAGGGATAAATACCGGTAGGTACCGTCCGGATATGGCACCGACGCCTTATCCGGACGGCCTCTAGAAACCGATTTTTCTGACGTCGTTTCGGAGTGTGTGCCTGATTGCTACCATACGGATAGCTGTTACAGCGGCTTCCACCCCCTTGTTGCCATGTTTACCGCCGGCCCGGTCCAGTGCCTGAAGCTCGTTGAGCACAGTGAGCAGTCCGAAAACATGCGGTTTCCCGGTTTGGATACCCAGTTGGGTGAGTCCGGATGCCACAGCGTGGTTGATGTACTCGTCGTGGTTGGTCTCGCCTTTGATGACACATCCCAGACAGATAATGGCATCCAGCCGGAGTTCGGCGCCGAGGGCAGCGGCACCCGCTGTCAGTTCGAAAGAGCCGGGCACCTGCACAACACGTATATTGTCTTCACTGGCCCCGTGGTGAATCAGTGTGCTTACACACCCGTCGAGCAGTGCATGCGTGATATGGCGGTTCCACTCTGCCACGACAATTCCAAAGGACATTTTTTCGGCCGACGGAACATTTCCCTCGTTGTATTCAGACAAATTGGAGAGTGCAGAAGCCATAGATATGACAATTTAGGTGCGGGCTGCTTTTGATGCCTGGGTTACGTGACGGTGACTGTGTTCAACAAGCCATTCGAGCATATTACCCAGCGTGAGCTTGAAAAACCGGCTTGGCCCCCAGCCAATGCGGGGCCTGTTCAGGTCCACCTCCTTTGCTGCCTGGATATTGCGCAGCAACCTCTCGGAATTAATCAGAAATGATTTGATAACCTCCTGACCGACGGGCTGATGAATGAAGTTGTATCGTTTGGGGGTTTTACCCGGACGGGAGTTTGACCGGGCGGCTTTCCCGATAACACGCCTGCCAGTCATCGTGTAACTCACCCTGTCGGACGGCGACCACCGGCGTGCCTTGGCCAGGTGAATTACCCTTTCAATGGCCGGGATATACCTTTCCAGAAAAATATTCAGGTGTGCAAAGCACTCGAGTGCATTCCAGGATTCGGGTGCAGGTCTTTGTTTGAGTACATCTGCTGACTGCCCGGAGAGCGACGATCGGACAGTATCCATCGCGTCCTTCAGATCAGATTCAAGGCGGTCAAGCAGTTCTTTTTGTGTCATAGCCGCAAAAGTAGTACTGTCAGAGTGCCTCCCAAAGGTTTACTCCATTTTTTTGGTAAATTCTGACGAACTTTGCGGCAACATACCATTCAGCATGAAAGCCAGAAGTTTCAGAAAAGACAAAATAAACGTAATCACACTCGGTTGTTCCAAAAATCTGGTGGACAGCGAGAACCTCATCACACAGCTCCGGGGCAACGATTTTGACGTTACCCACGAACAGGACGGAAGTGACGCCAATGTAGTTATCATCAACACATGCGGTTTCATTGACCTGGCAAAGCAGGAAAGTATAGACACCATTGTTACCTATGCCGGTGAAAAAAGAACGGGAAACATAGAGAAACTTTATGTAACAGGCTGTCTGTCACAGCGCTACAAAGACGATCTGGAACAGGAAATTCCAGAGGTGGATGCCTTTTTCGGTACACTTGAAATGCCCGCACTCCTCGCACGCCTTGAAGCAGATTACAAGTACGAACTGCTCGGGGAAAGACAGATAACCACCCTGCCCCACTACGCCTACCTGAAAATCAGTGAGGGCTGCAACCGGACCTGCTCGTTCTGTGCCATCCCGCTCATGCGGGGAAAACACGTAAGCCGTCCGGTAGAAGAGCTTGTTATGGAAGCCAGAAACCTGGCGCGCAGGGGCGTGAAAGAACTCCTGCTGATTGCACAGGAACTCACCTACTACGGACTCGACCTGTACAAAAACAGGGAACTTCCCCGTCTGCTGCACGCGCTGGCCGATGTGGAAGGCATAGAATGGATACGACTGCACTACGCGTACCCCTCCAAATTCCCGCTGGAAATACTGGATGTGATGGCGGAGCGACCTGAAATCTGCAATTACCTCGATATCCCGCTGCAGCACGCCAGCGACCCCGTACTGGAAGCCATGCGCAGACAAATAACACGCGCAGAAACAGAAGACCTGATTGCCAGAATCCGGGAAAAAGTGCCGGGTATTGCGCTGAGAACCACCTTTCTTGTAGGCCATCCCGGCGAAACCGAGACCGATTTCAACCATTTGCTCGACTTTGTGAAAGCGCAGCAATTCGAGCGGGTGGGTGTTTTTCAGTATTCACACGAGGAAAGCACCCGCGCCTACGACATGGCCGACGATATACCTGCAGAAGAGAAAGCGCTCCGGGCCAGCAGCCTGATGGAAGTACAGGAAGAGATCTCCATCCGGAAGAACGAGGCGAAAATTGGCGGCATATACAAGACCATATTCGACCGGAAAGAAGGCAAGTACTTCATTGGCCGTACAGAGGCCGATTCTCCGGAAGTGGACAACGAAGTGCTCGTTCCGGCCAAAAACAGTTACGTTCGTCTGGGCGATTTCGCCAGCGTGCGTATTACCGGGGCGGAGGCTTTCGATCTTTACGGAGAAGTGGTTGTCTAACTGCCACTCAGTACAGCAAGCGCTGCGCCGAGTGAGATATCGCCCTTGTCGAGGGCCTCGCGGGCATACTCCTGCAGCTGCGTCCTGTCTCCTGCCGCCTGCCGGGCCCGCTCGTCGTTCAGCAGAACCGTCGCAGCCTCTTCCGGAGATGGAAGCGCAGGCAAACCGGCCAGCATGCCCAGGTGATTGCCGGTCAGCACCGGACTGAAGCGAACTGCCTCGGGCAGGCCATCGAAACCAACACCCATCGTGGTAGCTTCCTGAACAATCTCCTCAATGGCTGCTCCGCTGGCGCGCACGTAATAAAAGCGGCCAAGGCGGCCCATCAGGTCAATCTTGTGCGGATCAATACGCCCCTTGTCGTTCAGTACCTCCTCGGCGATGTGCATCAGCACAATACGGCAGATAATCAGATTTCCGGCACCGCCTGATTCACCCAGCGGGAGAATCTGCTCCACCACACATTCCATCTGCACCGGACTTTCAGCCACGCGGGGAGGTCGCACCAGTTCGGATGGAACGGGAGTAAGACCGGCTTTTTTGAACTCATCCACCTCGGGGCCGTATTCAACACCCGCCACCGACATCTGGCGAACAATACTGTGGCTGACGACGTTTATAACTACCTGTCCGGTTTCCTGCACGTTCTTCAGCGTATCCTTGGTCGTATTGTTCGATACACGCCGGTTGGAAGAGAAAATGAGCAGAGGCGGGTTACTGCTGAAAGCATTGAAGAAACTGTACGGCGCCAGATTCTGCACGCCGTCGGAGCTGACAGTGCTGGCGAAAGCAATCGGGCGTGGTGCCACAGCACCAACAATAAACTGATGAAGATCCTTGGTTGCAATCTCGTTCGGGTCAATTCTGAGCATCTGTCGTATGTTTGAGGCCGCAAAAGTAACAGATGATACCGGGTAAGTGCGAAACAAAATCACACTTCATCCGTATCATGAATAAAAATACAAACCATGAACAACAAGAAAGTTCAATACGCACTGTTTATTGTGGCACTTGCTGCCCTTTTGTTCGGGATCTGGAAATACAGACAGCCCCGTTTTGGCGCCGGCGACGTTGCTCCCGATTTCGAAGTCACCACCGTTGAAGGAAACAACGTCAGACTGTCGGACCTGCGCGGCAAGTACGTGATTCTGCAATTCTGGGGAAGCTGGTGTGGTCCATGCAGGCAGGAAAACCCGTTTTTGACCGATCTGTACCGGAAATACCACGAAAAAGGCCTTGAAATATTCAGTCTGGCCATTGACGTAAATACCCGCAGCTGGCAGAATGCTATCATCAACGACCGACTGGGGTGGCCATACCATGCCATGGAGCCGCGCGACTTCAGCGGACCGGTCACCACACTGTACAATATCAAGTCCATCCCCACCCTTTTCCTGATCAATCCGGAGGGAAAAATCATGGGTGTTGACCTGGCCAACGAGTATATGGACAGAATGCTTTCGGAAAAACTGGGAAAGTGAACTGTTCCACTGCCATTTTGACATAAATACACGCAAGGCATGAAAGTTGCAGTGAGTTCGTAATCATCATGAAACAAAGAATTAAAAAGTTTTTCAATATGAAAGAGCAGGAAGCTGAAGAACAGACTGTTGAACAGGCGGATAATCAGGAAATAGCGACAGAAAACCACTCTGAAGGCCCGGCGCATGATAGCGATTCGGAAACAGTGGAAAGCCTTAAACAACAGCTCGAAGAAGCGCGAAACAAGTTTCTGTACCTGTACTCCGACTTTGAAACCTACAAAAGACACACTGCCAAAGAGCGGATTGACCTGATCACATCTGCGGGACGTGAAATACTGACAGCCCTTCTGCCAATTCTGGACGATTTTGAGCGCGCCAGAAAAAACAGCGGACTCGACGAAGGCATGACCCTGATACATCACAAACTGACGGGCATTCTATCATCAAAAGGGCTGGCGCAGTTTGAAACCGGGCCCGGCGATGCATTCAATGCCGACCGCCACGAGGCTATTGCAGAAATTCCGGCACCCACCGAAGAGATGAAAGGCAAAATTCTGGACGTTGTGGAGCACGGCTACATGCTCGGCGAGCGTATCATACGCTTTGCCAAAGTGGTGGTTGGTCAGTAATCAAGCCAAAAATGCAACTTACGCTCGCATAAAATGTCAAAAAGAGATTACTACGAGGTACTTGGCGTACCCAAAAATGCCGGTTCTGATCAGATCAGAAAGGCATACCGCGAGAAAGCCATCAAATATCACCCCGACAAGAACCAGGGTGACAAAGAGGCCGAGGAAAAGTTCAAGGAAGCTGCTGAAGCTTATGATGTGCTCAGCAATGAGGACAAGCGGTCGCGCTACGACCAGTATGGTCACGCCGGACTGGATAACATGGGCGGCGGTAGCGGCGGATTCCAGGGTATGGACATGGACGAAATCCTGCGGCAGTTCGGATTTGACTCGGACGATATATTCGGCAACTTTTTTGGCGGCAGCCGAAGCAGAGGAGGCCGTTCGAGGGGTGAACGGGGCACCAATCTGCGTATCAAGGTCAAAATGACACTGGAAGAGATTGCTACAGGCGTCAACAAAAAAATTAAAGTCAGGAAGCAGGTTACCTGCAATACCTGTAACGGCTCGGGTGCGCGCGAGCAGGGCGGTGTGGAAACCTGCGGTCATTGCCGCGGATCAGGTTCGGTAAACCGCGTAACGCAGACACCGTTCGGCATGATGCAGACGGCATCACAATGCCCCGTGTGCAACGGTGCCGGACAAGTTGTGAAGTCCCCATGCCATGTATGCAAAGGCGATGGCCGTATTTTTGGTGAAGACACCATTGATGTGGATATCCCGGGAGGCGTGCACGAAGGCATACAATTGTCTCTCTCCGGCCGCGGAAATGCAGGCGCCAGAGGAGGATCGCCGGGCGACCTGCTCATCACAGTGGAAGAGACACCACACGAACATTTCACCCGCGATGGCAATAATATCATCTACGAAATGTTCCTCAACTTCGCCGATGCCGCACTGGGCGCCAAAATTGATGTTCCTACACTCGACGGGCAGGTGAGAATGACCATACCGCCCGCCACACAATCGGGTAAAATATTCAGGCTGAAAGAAAAAGGCCTGCCAGTGTTGCAGCAACGGCATGAAAAAGGAGACATGCTGGTGCATGTAAACGTATGGACGCCCAAGAAACTCACCGACGAGGAACATAAATTGCTGGAGAAAATGCGTTCTATGCCCAATTTCGAGCCAAATCCGGGAAAAGATGAAAAAGGATTCTTCGAAAAACTGAAAACAATGTTCAGTTAGGCATTTTTTTTGGAAATACGTTTGGTATAACGGGAGCAAGCATTATCTTTGCACCCGCTTTCAAAGAGGCCACGTGGCGGAATTGGTAGACGCGCTACTTTGAGGGGGTAGTGTCCTTCGGATGTGCTGGTTCGACTCCAGTCGTGGTCACAAAACCCGGATCTTTTCACAACGAAATGGTCCGGGTTTTTCATTTCTGTTCTGTTCCGCGCTTGCACAGCATCAATCGAAGTCTATCTTTGCCCAAAAAGTAACTGATGGATTCCAGAAAGGCATTTCTTCTCGCCGGGCCGGTGCTGTTTGCCCTCACGCTCGCATTACCAGCACCGGAGGGCCTTGGCTGGCAGGCACAGGCGACTGTAGCTATCACACTCTGGATAGCGGCCTGGTGGATTACCGAGCCGGTGAAAACGTCGGTGACCTCTCTTCTGCCGCTGGTACTATTTCCCCTGCTTGGTGTCATGCCGCTCAAATCTGCTTCTTCTGAATACGGAAACGAGATAATTTACCTGTTCATGGCAGGCTTTTTCATTGGGAAAACCATTGAAAAGTGGAATTTGCACAAGCGTATCGCACTTTTGCTGGTTTCTGCGATGGGCACCAATCCGTCGCGCATGGTACTGGGCTTCATGGTTGCCACTGCGGTGATATCCATGTGGATTTCCAACACAGCCACTGCCGTCATGATGACACCGGTTGCCATTGCTGTGGGGCAACAGGTTGGAGATGGTGACCAGAACAGAAATTTCAGAATTGCGCTGTTGCTGGGTGTCGGATATGCCTGTTCCATTGGCGGACTGGCCACCATCATTGGCACACCGACCAATGCCATATTCATCTCGTTTGTCGAAGCCAAGATGGGGCAAACTGTTTCGTTCTGGAACTGGTTTCTGATTGGATTTCCGGTGGCAACCATATTACTGATTGTCTGCTGGCAGTTGCTGATCAGGCTCTTCCCCATTCCGCGGCTATCGGGCAACGGAGAGAATTCGCGGGAGGCACTCAGGCAGGAACTGGCAGCACTGGGGCCGGTATCAGTGCCGGAGAAGCGGCTACTCGTCACTTTTGGCAGTGTTGTACTGGCCTGGGTGACCGGATCCCTGTTCTGGTACAAATATGTGAACAACTGCAACGACACGGTGGTGGCTGTTGCAGGGGCGATAATGCTGTTTCTGGTACCTTCCGGGGTAAAGAGCACCGAAGATGAGGGTGGACTGCTGGACTGGAAAACTGCTGCAACCATACCCTGGGATATCATCCTGTTGTTTGGTGGCGGACTGGCACTGGCCAGGGGCTTTGACAGCAGCGGGCTGGCGCTCTGGACAGGCGAGCAGTTGAAGGGACTGAGCACGCTCCCTCACGCGCTGATCCTGTTTTCAGTACTGGTAGTGGTAGTATTTTTGAGTGAGATTGCCTCCAATATAGCCACCGCATCCATGATGATGCCTGTTCTGGCCGCATTGGCCGGCAGCATTGGCGCTAGTCCGCTCGGACTGTGTATGAGTGCTACCATGGCAGCGTCGTTCGGATTCGGGCTTCCGATTGCGACTGCGCCCAACTCCATTGTGTTTGCGTCGGGCTACATGACGACCCGGAATATGGCGAAAGCGGGGTTCATACTGGATTTGCTGGCCATACTGATATTGCTGGCCTCCATGTACCTGTTACTTCCCTGGAGTATGGGGGTCGGGGTGTAAAAAGGCACCCCGACCTCACATATCCGCGAATTACATAATATGTTTGACCTTGGGTCTGTGCGGTGTGATATCGCCGAGACGGGCCTTCTTGGCATCTTCGTAATCGGAGAAGCTGCCTTCAAAGAACACCACCTGACCTTCATCCTCAAAAGAGAGAATATGCGTGGCGAGGCGATCGAGGAACCAGCGGTCGTGGCTGATGATAAGCACACAACCCGCGAAATTGTCAATGGCGTCTTCGAGTGCGCGCAGTGTATTAACATCAATATCGTTGGTTGGCTCGTCGAGCAGCAGCACGTTGCCGCCGTCCTTGAGCGTCATGGCCAGGTGAACGCGGTTGCGCTCCCCGCCTGAGCACACACCCAGTTTTTTCTGCTGGTCGGCACCGGTGAAGTTGAACCTGGATATGTAGGCGCGCGCGTTCACGGAAGTGCTGCCTACCTGGATGAGGTCATTTCCTTCAGAGACAATTTCATAAATCGTTTTTTCCGGGAGAAGCGCTTCGTGGCTCTGATCCACATAACTGATCTTGACCGAGTCGCCGATAGTGACAGTTCCGGCATCTGGTTTCTCCTTGCCAACCAGTATTTTGAACAGCGTTGACTTGCCCACGCCGTTGGGGCCGATGATACCCACGATAGCATTTTTGGGGATATCTAAGTTGAGATTTTCGAACAGTACGCGACCGTCGAAAGACTTGCCGAGGTTTTCGACCTTGATGACATTGTCACCGAGGCGGGGGCCGTTGGGCACCCAGAGTTCGAGCTTGGCTTCTTTCTCCTTGACCTCTTCTCCGGCCATCTTTTCGTAGGCATTGAGACGGGCCTTCCCTTTGGCCTGACGGCCTTTGGCACCCATCCGCACCCAGTCAAGTTCGCGTTCGAGTTGCTTGCGGCGTTTGTCTTCCTGCTTTTCTTCCTGCGCGAGTCGTTTGGCTTTCTGATCGAGCCAGGAAGAGTAATTACCCTGCCATGGAATACCTTCACCGCGGTCGAGTTCGAGAATCCAGCCAGCCACGTTATCGAGGAAATAGCGGTCGTGGGTTACTGCTATGACTGTACCGGGGAAGCTTTGCAGATACGCTTCGAGCCAGTGGACCGATTCTGCATCGAGGTGGTTGGTAGGCTCATCGAGGAGCAGGATATCGGGTTGAGAGAGCAGCAGACGGGCCAGAGCAGCGCGGCGGCGTTCGCCACCCGAGCAGATTTTGATCGGGCGGTCGTCTTCCGGGCAGCGCAGGGCATCCATGAAGACGCCGATACGGTAGTCGAGTTCCCAGCCATTGAGCTGGTCTATTTGCTCGAGCACCTCTCCCTGGCGTTCGATGAGCTTCATCATTTCATCATCGTCGGTAACGACGCCGAGTTTTTCTCCGATTTCCTCATTTTCGCGGAGCAGCGACACGATTTTCTCGGCACCTTCCTCTACAATCTGGCGCACAGTTTTATTCTCGTCGAGAACAGGCTCCTGAGCGAGATAGCCAATTTTGTATTGTTTTTCGAATTCAATTTTGCCTTCGAAGTTCTGGTCGAGGCCGGCAATGATCTTGAGGAGCGTTGATTTACCGGAACCGTTGAGACCGAGAACACCGATTTTGGCTCCATAGAAGAAAGATAACCAGATATTTTTGAGTACCTGTTTATTTGGCGGGAACGTCTTGTTCACACCTGACATGGAAAAGATGATCTTTTCTGACATTACTGATTGAGTTATAAGTGGGATGGGATGAAAACGGATTCAGTCCGTTTATACGCAAAGGTCGGAAAAGTGGCAGAATAATAGCAATAAGGCGGTGGATTAGTTTTTGGCGCACCGTGAAAAAGGGGCCGTTACGGAAAAACCGGAGCGCTCCCCTTTATTTATTCAACCTGTCAGAAAGGTCAACTTAAAGAGAAATCACGGCAGAATTAGGGCCTGTACCCAGGCTGTTTCTCGCCCTTACCCTGTAATAATAGGTTCCGCAGCCAAGTCCGGTAACCTGATAATTGAGGACGTTACCGACATCCAGATTATTATATGCCGGTAATATGGAGGCCGTGTTGAAATCGGCACTGGTAGATACATCGAGAACATAGGAGGTCGGGGCTGCTCCGGATGTTGGTGCATTCCAGTTGGCTTTGAAACTGGTTCCCGTGTCGTTGGTTGCCGCGATAGCAACCGGTGCCCCGGGGGTACCTGCAGGGGTAATTCCGCACAAGGCGAAAACACCTACAAAGCCGTCAATTCCTGTTTTGGTGAGTGTGATGGAATTGATTACTTTAGCCTGATTTGATGCACTGATATCGAAACCACAGTCAAACAGTTTCGGACTGGAGCCATTTGTTTCCCTGTTATCGGTACATCTTTGTGCTCTCCCGAGACTTCCTACGGCTACTTGCCCGCTTCCAAACCAGTCTTCCACAACAAAACTGGCCGACTGCGAAGTTCCATCACTGAAATTTACGATTGCGTTGAATGAAGCACTTCCACCAGGCACACCGGCGGCAGCCGCCAGCAGAGATATTCTGGAAAATGCTCCGGGTTGCAGCAGCGTTACTGTTTTTGTATCGTTCAACTCATCAATCAGATGGAAGGCATTATTTCCATTGTACGGAGCCAGTTTGTATGTATATCCGGGATTGGTACTGCTGTTAACAATACGATTGGCTGGCAGTCCCGTGCCGGGAAAATCCTGATTAAATCCCTTTTCATAATAAACATTGTCGTTTCCGTCGCAGGAAGGGCCGTCAAAACCGGCCGTAGAGGCTGATATGACTGAGCCGCTCCCGCTGGCTATCAGGTCCTCATTATAGCCCGATATATCCACCGGCACATAAGACTGTGCGCCTGTACTGGTAATCCGTACGCAGAGAGAAGGTAGAAAAAACAGAAGCCGCATCACAAACGGACTGATTGTCGAACATGGAAATTTCATAATAACTGTTTTGACTTGTTATAGTTGTACCGATGGCAACTTGCGATGTCGGGGTGAGAGCCGCTCCGGCATTTCGGAGCAGCTCCTATCCTCGTCATATTTAATTACTGATTTCCGCTATCATTTTTCTTGTGAGAATGCCTGCGGATGTTTTCAACCGATAGTAGTACATGCCACTGTAACTACTCAGATCGAATACCTCCCGGTTTTCTCCTGCGGGATACTCTCGCTTGAGCAGCAGCACTACTCTTCCGTTCATATCAACAATTTCCCATTCTACCATACTTGCTTCCGGCAAACAGAATGGTATCATCGTCTGACCAGCAAACGGATTGGGTATGTTCTGATCGAGCCTGAATGCACCGGCAGCTTCTGTACGTTCTTCGAACAAGGGCTGCTGTACAGCTGGAATACTTACAGCCGGAATATACACCCAGAATGCACCTCTGTTCGCATTGTCTGCAGGACCACCCATGAGTGCTGTTGTACCATTGGCGCTGACAGAAACGGATGTAGCCTGTTTGGCGGCGCCTGCTGCATCGGAACCTTTCAGTTTGGCACCCTGCTGCGTCCATGCTCCGCCAGTTTTCCGGAATATCCACATGGCACCCTTGTTGCTGTCGTCACCAAAGCCACCCGAAACGAGCGTACCTCCATCGGCACTCAGCGATACTGAGGCGCCCTGACGCGAGGCGGCGGAGTAGTTTGTACCAACGAGCCGGGCCTGCTGCGTCCAGGCACCGCCTGTGTACGCATATACCCACGCTGCCCCTGTGAGGCTGTTATCGGCACTACCGCCCACCAGTGCTGTTCTGCCATCGGCACTCAGCGAAACAGAATAGCCCTGCCACGCCTGAGCAGATCCGCCAGTACCTACCAGTTTACCCCCCTGCTGAGACCACACGCAACCATCGCGTACGTAAACCCAGGCTGCACCCTGGCGGTTGTTATCCTGATAACCACCCCATATCATTACTTTGCCGTTGGCATTGAGCCCGATTGAACCACCCTGACGGGCATTCCCGACGGCACCGGCACCCACTACCTTGTCGCCGATTTGCAGGAACTGGTCGCCCTCCCGACCGAACGTCCACAGGGCGCCTGCGTACAAATTATCAGCAATGCCTCCTGATGCCACAGTACTGCCATCTCCGCTGACCGCTACCGATGTACCCTGCTGTGCAGCACCCACAGCACCACTACCCGCCAGTTTGCCCCCCGTTTGGGTCCAGGCAGCACCATTTCGCGTGAATACCCAGACTGCACCTCTGTTATTGTCATCGGCAGGTCCACCCGACACCACCGTATTACCATCAGAACTGACAGCTACAGAACTGCCTTGTCTGGATGCTCCTGTATTTCCTGTACCCACCAGTTTGGCCTGTTGTGTCCATGCCGAACCTGTTCTAACGTAAATCAATGCGGCACCTGTATTGGAGTTGTCGCCCGGCACCCCGACTACAGCAGTATTTCCATCGGCACTTGTAGCCAGACTTGTTCCCTGTAATCCATTTGTCGTCGAGGCAGTCAGCTTGGCGCCCTGCTGGAAATAGGGGTGCGGTGTAGGGTTAACAGTGAACGGTGAAGCAGCGGTGGCTGTAGCAGTAGAGGTAGTCACCGAGACATTTCCGGTACTTGCACCGGGCATCACCATCAGGCGTGCCGAGGTAGCGGTCTTGCTGATGATTACAGCATCTACGCCGCCGATACTGGCAGACACCAGCTGATCCAGACTGGTTCCTGTCACACTGACGATAGTTCCCGGATTGCCGGCTCCGGGTGTGAAGGAAGTGATTGCAGGGGTGATATTATTTACCTGTACCGATCCACAGGGTGAAATCAGCGTAATATCCTGAATAGCCGGAGCAGGCAGCGCAACCGAGAGCTGCGTCGAACTCAGAATAGTCAGGTTAGTGCCGGGTATTCCATTAAACAGTACATCTGTTACTTCACCCATATTCTGTCCGGTGATGGTAACTAACGTTCCCACATTGCCTGAAGTTGGCGTTAGCGAAGAAACTGCTGGCTTCCTCCTTACGAAAACCGTGTAGGAAGCTGTGGCAGTACACCCTTGATTATCAGTGGTTGTGACCGTGTAAGTCGTTGTACACGAAGGATACTCGACAATAGTTCCTGTTACTGCTCCCTGAGACCATGAATAAGAGACAAACTGACTGGCAGTCTTCAGCAAGGCTCCGGAGCCGGCACAAATCTGTCCGTCGTCGGGGAAAGCCCCGGAATTCTCCTGTGAGTTGACAACTGGTGACTGCCCGCCGGACTGTACCGTTGCCGATGAAGTGATGGTACACCCATTGGCATCTGTTACTGTTACCGTATAACTACCGGCGACAAGACCTGACAAATCCTCTGTGGTAGCCATGTTATTCCAGTTGTACGTGTACGAGGTTATACCTCCTCCAGCCGTCAGATTAACACTTCCGCTTGCTGTACCTGTACAGTCGGGTGTGCCGACTGCAGAGGCCGTAAGAGCATCAGGTGAAAGTATGTTTGTGATGGCTGTCCGGGTACATCCATTGAAATCCGTGACTGTTACCGTGTAAGTACCGGCTGAAAGTCCGGAGGCGGTAAACCCGTTTTGGGCCGGACTGGTGCTCCAAAGGCAGAAGAAAGAGCCGGCACCACCGGAGGCACTGACTGTGGCACTGCCATTGGTGGCTCCAAAACAACCTATATTCGTCTGCGAGCTGATATTGACACTGATTGCTGCAGGTTCTGTGATGGTAGCGCTGGCCGTTTCTGTACATCCATTGGCATCTGTGGCGGTAACCGTATAGGTGCCCGCTGCAAGGCTGGTAGCAGAAGCACTGACCGAAGATGAACTCCATGCATACGTGTACGGACTTGTACCGCCACTTGCAACAGAGGAGGCGCTGCCATTACTTACCCCGTTACAACTGGCAGCTGTAGTTGAACCAACTGTAACGTTGAGTGCTGGCGGAGCCGATATCGTCACACTTGCAGAGCCCAGGCAACCATTGGAATCTGTAATAGTCACCGTGTAGGTCCCCGCGCGCAGGCCTGTAATCGTAGCGGTGGTTTTTGCGGGTGAAGTACTCCACGCGTAAGTCAGGCTCCCGGCTCCGTTGCTGGATAATGCTGTAGCACTGCCATTCGCTCCACCAAAGCAACTCACATTAGTATAACTGCTTACTGTGACATTGACAGGACAGACTCCAATGCTTGCCGATGCAGTGGCAGGAGATTCATAATAACCTCCTGCTCCACCCCCGAACTGTGCTGAGACTCTGAAACCTGCCAGCAACTGCAAAACCGCAAGACAAGTCGTGATAAGTCTGGTATTCTTGTTTTTCATGACGCATATTGTTGTGCTCGAAAATTCAGATTTCAATGTGTTACTGGTTATTACTCCTTGATACACCGGACAGACAGGGCATCATTCTTGATTGAACCGGAGCCCAGAGTAGCAGAATTGGAATAAAAAATCATGTAGTAGGCTATGGATTCATAGCAATACTCCTGAAGAGGGGCATCTTCCGCATTAGCCGTCCAGTACTTTCCGGAAGCGCCTCTGCCAACCAGATTGGTAGAGCTTTGGTTGGATCCATCATTGAACCAACCGGCAGACGGGAAGAAGAGGTAATCTCCCATTTTCAAACCGGAGGTATAATTTCCATTACCGGCATTCCACGTTCCGACGAAAGTTTTGGTATTGGAATTCAGCAAATAGGTTATATCGGTTCTGGCAGGAACCCTGTAACCAGTCGGACAAGGGTCATTCGCTGTTTTGATTGTTTGTGACCAGGAATCATTGGCATTGCACTGTAGTGCTGTAACAGGTGACTGCATATCATTTACCTGTGGCCCTGACGGGCCTGACGGACCCGTATTGTGTGGCTGCTTTCTTCCCCACCGCCAGTAACCGCCGTTGATTTCCCAGCCGGGGGTATATGGATCTGCGTTTGTGTTGGCGGAACCGAGATTGTAGCACATCCACTCTCTGTACTGTCCGCTATTGTCTTTTGCGCCACAGTATTTGGTAACAGGAATAGTCAGTGTACATGTTTTACCTCCGATGTTCAGCGCAAAACTGGCATTGCCGTTCGAAGAAGGTCCGCCTGTGACAGTATACGTCAGTGTACCGGAGCCGTTGTTGAAAGTTCCGGGCAACAATTTGGCCGACATGCCGGTTACGCCGGTTGAGGCAACCGTCTGGCCATTGTGTGCGCCGCCATCTCCGCCTGTGTAGGGCACCGTCACCACAATTGGACCTGGTATAGTGCCGGTTTTGGTGTGTGAACTGCAGTCAAGTGAAGTGATTGTGCCTGGTCCTTGTACCGGCAGGTTCACGGTACAGGTTTTTCCTCCGATATTCAGATCAAAACTGGCTGTACCGCTGTTATCGCCTGCCGGCGTGCCCGTTACCGTATATGTCAGTCCCGACAATCCGGATCCAGAGGCAAAGATACCCGGTGCCAGTGTGGCAGTCAGTCCGGTGATGCCCGTTGATGCGACCGTCTGCCCGTTATGAATTCCACCGTTACCACCTGTGTAGGGAACACTGAAAGAGACACCCGATGCCTGTGTATAGACGCGGAGAGAGCCAGTCTGTACCACTCCGGCGCAGTCGAGGTTGGTGATACTCCCACCGGGAACTGCTGCATCGTCAACAATGCAACGGATGGAGTGTCCGAACCTTCGACCGTCGGTAGTGGTGGTCTGGTTTGTTGGCGTGATATTCAGGAAGTTGGAGGTCGACAAGAGATTGCTGGCCTCCGTACTGCTCCAGTAGCCGCCGTTGTTACCGCGGCTCACAAGCGTACCATTGGTATTTTGGCGGTAACCTGCTGCCGGGAGGAACAGTTCTGTGCCGTATGATGCGCCTGTGCTGTAATTGGTCGTCCCTGCAGTCCAGGTACCCGTTGTTGTTCTGGTATTATTGGCGATTACACCATCCCACTGACCGTTTGTCGGAACCCTGTAACCTGTTGGGCAGGGGTCGCTGGCCGTTTTGGCGGCGTCATCCCACGAGCCTGCAGGAGCTATGACAGCAGAACCCCATCCCGTTACAGATGCTTCATTTGTCTGACCACTTGCCGAGCCAGTCGGACCATAAGCGAAGTTGGTAGTGTTTGTATTCAGCCAGTTGGCGGGATCAGGGCCTTTTCTTCCCCACTGCCAGTAGCCACCAATAATTTCCCAGCCTGGTGTGA
Source organism: uncultured Bacteroidota bacterium (assembly GCA_903925535.1). GTDB lineage: Bacteria > Bacteroidota > Bacteroidia > Chitinophagales > Saprospiraceae > M3007. The sequence continues at coordinate 56,798 of CAIYFY010000409.1, forward strand.
ACGGATTGGCATTGGTATTGGCTACTGCGAGGTTATGGCACATGAATATTTTTGAGTTGGACGAGCTGATCTTTGCACGGCAAAGCGGCTGGCCCACAGCCAGATTGAGTGTACAGGTTTTTCCGCCGATACTCAGTGCGAATGCGGCCACGCCGGTACCGGAAGGTGTCCCGGTAACGGAATATGTCAGTGTACCTGCTCCACTGGCAAATGAACCGGCAGTCAGCGTGGCTGTCAGTCCGGTTACACCGGTTGAGGTAACTGTTTGTCCGGTATGCGAACCGCCATTTCCCCCTGTATATGGAACCCTGACACTGAAGCCTGTAGTGCTTTTGAAGGCCTCCAGTGAACCGGAAGCAACAGCACCACTGCAGTTAATTGCTCCCACAGCCCCCTGAGGAAGTACAGTTGCGTTCAGGGTACCCGTTCTGCCGCCGATATTCAGTGCAAAGCCGGCGGTACCGGATCCCGAGGGAGTACCCGAGATATTATAGGTCAGATTGCCCGATCCGTTGGCGAAGCTGCCGGAGGAGAGGGTGGCCGTAAGGCCGGTTACTCCGGTAGAGGCAACTGTTTGTCCGGTATGTGTGCCACCGTTGCCACCAGTATAGGGTACTGTGGCAGTTACACCCGAAGCAGCCACACCGTCGGACAGGGTACCGGCTATAGTGGCATTGCCAATGCCGAGCGCAGTGATTGTTCCTGCACCCGCAGCCAGAACCGGCGCGGTGAGTGTTCCCGTCTGCCCACCGATATTCAGGGCAAAACTGGCGGTACCGGATGCTGACGGAATACCAGTAATATTATAGGTCAGATTACCCGATCCGGATGTTAAACTACCGGTGACAAGACTGGCTGTCAGACCAGTAATACCCGTAGAAGATACCGATTGACCATTATAGGAACCTCCGTTACCACCCGTGTAGGGAACAGTGATACTGGTCCCGCTGGCTGATTGACCGGCAATAAGCAGACCGTTCAAAGTGGCTGAACCGATATTGAGAGACGCTACGGAGCCCGCTGCAGTTACTGATGCATTAAGTGTACCCGTCTGGCCACCAATGTTAAGTGCATAACTGGCTGTCCCAGCACCGGAAGGTGTACCACTGATTATGTACTGGAGATTTCCTGAACCGGAAGCGAAACTGCCTGCGGCAAGTACAGCCGTGAGACCGGTAACACCAGTGGATGTCACCGTCTGACCGGTATGGGCCCCTCCATTACCACCTGTATACGGAACGATGGCACTCACACCAATAGCTGGCTGGCCGGCAGACAACTGTCCGGATAATGTGGCACTGCCAATAATCAGGGAGGAGACAGATCCGGAAGAAGATACTGTTGCAACGACAATTCCTGAACGGCCTCCGACATAAATTTCGAAACTGGCAGTTCCGGTTCCGGAAGGTGTCCCGGTAATATTGAAAGTAAGATTGCCCGATCCGTTGGCAAAAGTACCGGCAGCCAGTGTGGCCGTAAGACCAGATACTCCGTCGGAAGGAACCGACTGTCCGCTGTAACCGCCGCCATTACCCCCGGTGTATGGCACATTTGCACTCACACCCGAGGCGGCCTGACCGGCAACAAGGGAGCCTGTAATGGTAGCGCTGCCAACATTCAGCGCCGTTATCGTGCCGGAAGACAATACCGTTGCATTGAGTGTACCTGAACGGCCACCGATACTCAGCGAGAAACTGGCGGTACCTGAACTGGAGGGAGTACCGGTAATATTATATGTAATACTGCCCGAACCGTTGGCGAAAGTGCCGGACACAAGCGTAGCCGTGAGGCCGGTTACCCCGGTTGACAGCACGGACTGACCGCCGTAGGAGCCTCCATTTCCCCCGGTGTAGGGTATATTAGCACTTACGCCCGAGGCTGGCAAACCCGAGGACAGCGTGCCTGTTATAATTGCTGTGCCCACGTTCAGTGATGTAATAGCCCCTGCCGGGAGTACAGTTGCATTCAGTGTACCTGTCTGACCGCCGATATTCAGTGCAAACGCGGCTGTACCGGAAGCCGAAGGCGATCCTGTTATTGTATATACGAGATTACCGGATCCGGAGGCGAAAGTACCGGATGAGAGCATGGCAGTGAGTCCTGTAACCCCTGTAGATACTACTGTTTGTCCGTTGTGCGAGCCTCCGTTACCTCCTGTGTAAGGTACACTGGCGCTCACGCCCGAAACAGCCTGACCAGCCGTCATGGTTCCCGATACGGTAGCACTGCCAATTGTCAGGGAAGATATAGTTCCCAGCACAATGACCGGAGCAGCAAGTGTTCCAGTCTGGCCACCAATATTCAGGGCAAAACTGGCCGTTCCTGCGCCCGATGGCGTACCAGATATATTGTAGGTGAGATTGCCTGATCCGGAGGCAAAATTGCCGGCTGTGAGAGTTGCTGTGAGACCGGTTACACCCGTAGAAGAAACCGTCTGGCCATTGTGCATTCCTCCATTGCCACTGCCATAGGGAACAACAGCACTGACCCCAGAGGCTGCCTGGCCGGCTGTCAGATTCCCGTTCAGAGAGGCACACCCGAGCTTGAGCGACGAAATGGAACCAACATCAGTAACGGTAGCATTGAGCACCCCTGCTGCGCCCCCGATATTAAGGGCAAAACTGGCCGTTCCAGAACCCGCCGGTGTACCCGTAATTGTGTACGTGAGATTTCCGCTTCCAGACGCAAACATACCTGCTCCGAGATTGGCTGTCAGACCAGTTACACCGGTAGAAACAACGTTCTGACCGGAGTGTGTACCTCCGTTACCCCCATCGTATGGAACGAGTGCACTTACCCCTGATGCCGATTGCCCGGAGGTGAGCGTACCGATTATAGTAGCGCCGCCAATGACAAGCGATGTAATCGAACCAGCAGAAGAAACAACAGCATTAAGGGTACCGGTTTTTCCGCCAATGTTCAGGGCAAATGAAGCTGTCCCTGCACCGGTAGGGACACCGGTAATGGTATAGGCGAGTATCCCGGAGCCGGAGTTGAAATTACCCGCCGCCAGGTTGGCTGTGAGGCCGGTAATACCGGTTGAGGTGACTGTCTGACCATTATGAGCACCACCGTCGCCTCCCGTATAGGGTACAGAAGCGCCCACACCCGTAGCAGATTGTCCTGTGACAAGCGTTCCGGTTACAGTCGCATTCCCGATATCAAGTACAGCAATCGTACCTGCTCCGACTGGTAGAACCGTTACGGACAGTGCGGCCGACTGACCACCAATGCTGAGCGCAAAACTGGCTGAGCCTGCTCCCGATGGTGTTCCGATGATTTGGTATGTCAAAGTTCCTGAACCGGAAGCGAATACACCGGCAGACAGCGTGGCAGTGAGACCGGTGATACCGGTTGAAGTCACGGTTTGTCCGCCATGTGCGCCGCCGTTACCACCCGTATAAGGTATACTGGCAGATACACCGGATGCTGCTACACCATTAGTAAGAGAACCGGTGATTACAGCACTTCCTGTTACAAGCGATGAAATGACGCCAGCGGCAGAACTCGAAACTGCTACAGTCAGAATACCTGTTTGTCCGCCGATATTCAGTGAAAAGCTGGCTGTTCCCGAACCGACGGGGGTTCCGCTGATATTATACAAGAGATTACCGGATCCGGTTGCGAAGTTACCGGAGGAAAGAACTGCTGTCAGACCCGTTACTCCTGTGGATGTGACCGTCTGACCTCCATGGGTACCTCCATTTCCCCCGGTATAGGGAACACTGGCACTTACTCCCGATGCAGCCTGCCCGTCAGTAAGAATTCCGCTGATAGTAGCACTTCCCAGATTCAGACCGGCAATAGTACCAGTACCTGTTGGTGATACGACTGCTGTTACGGTACCCGTTTGTCCGCCAATATTCAGTGTGAAACTGGCAGTACCCGAGCCGGAGGGTATTCCGGAAATGTTATAAACGATGTTTCCGGAACCAGAGCTGAAATTTCCAGGCGAAAGAGAAGCTGTAAGGCCCGTTACCCCGGTTGAAACAACTGACTCTCCGGGGAAAGAACCTCCGTTGCCGCCCGTGTACGGGATACTGGCGCTAACCCCCGACGCAGTCTGTCCGTCAATCAATATTCCGCTGATGGTGGCACCTCCGATATTCAGGGAGGTAACAATTCCAGCTGGTGAAACAGTTGCATTCAGAACACCTGTTTGCCCGCCAATATCCAGTGCGAAACTGGCAGTACCGGTAAATGATGGTGTACCGCTTATGATATATGTGATAGTTCCGGATCCGGAGCTGAAAACACCTGATAGAAGATTGGCGGTAAGTCCGGTCACGCCGGAAGAAGCAACAGACTGACTACTGTAGAATCCGCCGTTACCGCCGGTGTATGGAATACCCGCACTTACACCGGTGGCAGCATTTCCCTCCGTGAGCGTTCCGGTAAGAACTGCAGCACTGAAATTGAGTGTTGTAACTGTACCAATTGGAAGAACCGTAGCGCTCAAAGTGCCCGACTGACCACCAATACTCAGTGTAAAGTTCGCTGTACCTGATCCGGACGGTGTTCCACTGATAACTAAAGCCAGACTGCCGGAGCCGGAGGCAAAATTGCCTGCACTCAGTGTGGCCGTGAGGCCCGTCACACCCGTAGAGGAAACAAACTGGCTGCTGTATGCCCCGCCATTACCACCGCTGTAGGGTACTGCTGCGGTTACACCGCTGGCTGGCAGGCCGGAAGTGAGCACTCCGGATACGGTTGCTCCTCCCAGATTGAGTGATGTAACCGAACCGACAGACAGCACTGTGGCGTTCAGGGTGCCCGTCTGACCACCAATATTAATGGCAAATCCTGCAGTACCTGCACCGGAAGGAGTTCCGGTAATGTCATAGGTAAGACTACCAGATCCAACGGAAAAATTACCCGCTGTCAGAGTGGCAGTAAGCCCGGTCACACCGGTAGAGGAAACCGACTGTCCACTGTGTGTACCGCCACTGCCACCTGTATAGGGAATATTCGCACTCACACCACTGGCGACCTGGCCCGATGCCAGAACGCCGGACAGGGTAGCAGCTCCAATATTGAGCGATGTAATGGTACCTGCCGAAGTTACGGTCGCACTGAGTATTCCTGTCTGGCCACCGATACCAAGCGGGAAAGCGGCGATACCGGCACCCGAAGGAGTTCCGCTGATATTGTAGGCAAGATTCCCGGAGCCCGATGCAAAATTTCCGGGTGAAAGCTGTGCTGTCAGTCCTGTCACGCCGGTAGAAGTGACCGTCTGACCATTGTGCGTACCGCCATTACCTCCTGTGTAGGGGACACTGGCACTCACGCCGGAGGCGGCCTGACCACTTCTTAGAGTACCCGTTACTGTAGCACTTCCCAGATTAAGTGATGTAATTGTACCCGAGCCGGCCGGAGACACCGTAGCATCCAGCGAGGCTGTTTGACCACCGGTAAAAAGTGTGAAACTCGCCGTACCGGAACCGGAGGCTGTACCACTTATTTCATAGGACAAACTACCTGATCCAGAGGCGAAGCTGCCCGGAGATAATGTAGCTGTCAGCCCTGTAATACCTGTTGATGACACCGTCTGACCAGTGTGTGCACCTCCGTTGCCACCACTGTAGGGCACCGATGCGATTACACCGCTTGCCGGTTGTCCGGCCGTCAGGGTACCGGTTACGGTAGCACTGCCAACCAGCAGAGATGTTACAGCTCCCACCGTGGAAACAGTTGCATTTATATTGCCAGCCTGGCCGCCGATATTCAGCGCAAAGCTTGCTGTACCCGCACCGGAGGGCGTACCTGTTATATCCAGTGAAAGGCTGCCTGAACCAGTGTTGAAATCGCCTGCAGCCAGTGTGGCAGCAAGTCCGGTGATTCCTGTGGAGGAAATCGTTTGTGCATCGTAGGTGCCACCGTTTCCTCCCGTATAGGGTACACTGGCACTTACACCGCTGGCAGCCTGACCAGGGAACAGCGTCCCGGTAATAGTAGCACTTCCGAGCGACGCAACCGAACCCACCGGATAAACCACCGCTGGCAGTGTATTGGTATGGCCAACTATATTTAATGCAAAATTCGCACTTCCCGATCCGGAAGGAGTTCCGGTTACATTATAAACAAGGTTTCCCGATCCGGAGGCGAGATTTCCGGCCGGCAGTGTAGCCGTCAGGCCGGTTACGCCGGTTGAAGTAATTGTCTGGGCGCTGTAAGAGCCTCCATCCCCATTGGTATATGGCACAGATATACTTACACCGGAAGCACTCTTGCCGTCGGTCAGTATTCCGGTTAATACGGCGCTGTTAACATCAAGAAAGAAATAATTGATTCCCCGGCAACCACGAAATCCAGCGGTTGCATCACGGCTGTCGAACGTGGCAGCCGCCTCCGTACGGTCGGATACACGCAATGCCGTAGCTCCATCGTACCACGAGCCACCACGAAGACCGCCACCATTCGCATTTTTACCTGGCCAGAAGAATACATCGGCATCTCCGTTAACATCCAGCTGACCATTACCGTTCAAACCTGAAAAGGCACGTCCATTAATATTTCCCATTGTAACGGCTCTTTCCCAGAGATTTCCGCTCAACTCCATAACTCCGTAGTAACCGCCACCTGAACTGACCCGGCCTGAATTCGATGCATTGGCTGCGAATATACCAACACGCAACGGGCCATCAGAGTTGCCGTCGGTAGAGATATAAGCAGCGTTTCCCACACTGGTACTGTACCCCGCGGAAATACCTTCACTGACAGTACCTGCCCCCGAAAGAGAGTAGGCTGCTCCGGTAATACCTGTGGTACCCCATGCATACTCTCCGGCTACCGGACGGTTGCTGCCCCTTGCTGCCTTCTCGTATTCCAGTTCCGTCATGGGTCGGAGTCCGCTCCAGTCGAGATAAGCTATACCATCGGCCCAGCTCAGATAATTGCATGCGAGCCATTGTCCGTCGTTGGGCTCATTTCCGGTTCCATCTCCGTCCAGATCACAATATATGGTTACCGGGCCATTTGCCGGCAGCGTCGCATCACAGCGAAGTCCGTTCCTGTTTGCAACGGACACCGTATTACTCATAACGAACCGATTCGTTATATTTATCCCGGATAGATTCGAAGCAGTACGCAGATTCTGCTGCGCGCGCGGGAGCGCATTGAGAAAATCCCGGTACTGCCCCTGGGTAATCTCTCCCTTCATGCAATAGAAACCACGATAACCCGTCGGGTAATTGAAGTTGGTAATCATATCGGAAGTACTGGATTTGCTTACTCCGTCATCACCGTCAATCCAGATACCGGATCCTTCGAGTTGTGCATCATCATTAGAATTGGCGGTTCTCACCTTCAGAGGAGCTCCGTCCACTGACACATAATATGGGGTTGCTGTCGAAACGCCCTCAAACGAGTTCACACTTGCCCCATCACCCAGATAGTAGCCACCTCCGGCCACGTACACCATCTCTATGGCAAAAACCTTTACCTCTACCGAAGTGGTGTTGAATATCCCGTTGGCATTGTAATTCCAGCGCAATTTCATGCCCGTTGCACTGAATGTTCCGGTTCCGACTGACGAGCGGTATACCAGCGCTCCCATACCCGGATTTTGACTGCCATCAAACGGCAAATTATTGTCAACAAGTCCGGCTTCTATAACCGCACCGGTACCAGTACCGGTAACGTGCCCACTGTCGTTCAACCATGCATGCCTCCACTCACCGCCTGCCACTCGGTATTTAACAAACAGCCACGCTGCATCCCAGTTGTTGGGCACCGAACTCGTCCGCCAGGAATTTTCCCAGCTCAGATCGAAAGAAATCAGGGCATAACTGCCAGGAGTGGCATCGGTTACAGCCACATTGGAAACCTGAATATTATTGCCATATCCTTCGCGAGAGAATATGAGACAAACAGTAATGATAGTTAGAAAAAGTGAATTTTTCATAAGCTGTGTGTTACTTGCTTCTTTTTTGCAGAAATCAACCAGTTTGGCGGGACAACTGCAGGTATATTATCCCACAGTTACTCGTAAATTTCGCCACATACAATTTCCGGATGCAATTTTCAGTAAGCAACTGCATCCACACAGCATTTTACGTGTACCACTTTCCCCTGCCTGTTTCAAAAAGTTATCTTTTATTTCAAAAGGGATATAATTAAAGTATTTAAAAAAACAATAATATTACAAAAAATAAAATGAAATTATTGTTCATTTACGTCATTTTAAGCCTTTTTTTCATTGAATATCTAACAAAAGCAACTTTTTGAAACACATATGATTTTTTGGCACATTATTACAGGGAACAGATTGGCATACATATTTCATCTTTGCAGGAAGCCATTAAATATGGCAATTCCGATACCCGCCTCACGGTTCATCCCTTTCATCAATCCTCGTTTACATGAAATCGTTATACATTCAACTGATTATTGCTGTACTGTTTCTGACGCATACAGATGCCAGGGCGAATACCAATCCGAAAGATTTGATTGAGGCAGCCTCCGAGTGTACACCGAATGATCTGAACAAGGCAGATTCTCTGGCAACGCTTGCACTGACATCTATTCAAAGCATGTCGCCGCAAAATGATTCACTGGAAGCATCGATTTACTATCTGATTGGTACAATACAACTTTACAAAGCCAGATACAGGGTTTCTTGCCACTTCTTTGAAAAAATGCTTGCACTCCCCCTGGTTCAGCAAAGTAAGATTCTCCGTCGCGAGGGTCTGAACAATCTTGCCGGGAGCCTCAAGTTCCTCGGTAAAATTCCGGAAGCGATGGAGGCTATCTACGAGGCTATGAAAATCAGCAAGGAAATCAACGACGAGAGTTATAACGACTTTTTCCTGTCCAATGTAGCCGAGATGGAATATGAACTGGGTGATTATGGTCGCGCTATCAATTTTTCAAAACAGGCACTCTTGTCGGCAGAACAAAAGTCGGATACAGAATCACAGGCTATATGTCACCTGAATCTCGGAAAATACTACATCGCCCAAAAGGAAATGAATACGGGTGGTTACCACTCCGGCATAGCCATCCGGTTATTTGAACAACTGGGCGATTGGTACAACCTCACGTCTGTACTGCTCAATCAATCCAGAATAGAGCAGTTTTACAAACAATACGATGCTTCCAACCGCCTGCTTTTCAAAGTAATCGAAATAGCCAGAAAGAACAACCTGGAACAAAAACTCACTCCGTCATATATCCAGCTTGCTGAAAATATTTTGTTAAGCAACTCTGATCCCGAGAAAGCCCGGGAATACCTGCTGGAAGCGCTTCGCTTATCTGAGCTGGCCGGACGAAGGGATTATATGGAGGAGGCTACGCTTGGCATGAGTAAATACTACACCAAAGTGGGTGATTTCAATAATTTCCTGAAAACGATGGAAAAGTACGAAGAGGTAAGAAGAGAAACTGCCGCAATGAATGCCAAAACGGCTTCTGAGGAACTGAAAACTATCTATGATATGGAGCAGCTGGTGAACCGGAATACTGAATTACAACAGGATATAAAATTCAAAAACAGTCAGTTATGGCTGGTTTCAATTGCTTTTCTGGTTGCCATGATATTTGGAGGAATCATTTTCTGGCAATACCGAAAACTGAAGCGCAATACGGACACCATGTTCCAGATGAATGTGAATCTGGCCTACTCAACAGGCATGAGTGCACCTGAAACAGAATCAGAGACTGTACCTGTATTATCTGAAGAAAACGGGACTTCCTCGTCAGATATCGAGCTTTACAAGTATATTCTCAAAAAAATTGAACAGAAAGAACTTCACAAAGATACATCTCTGACGATTAACGAACTTTCCCGGCAGATCAGGCGCAATAAATCGTCTGTTTCAAAAGCCATCAAGGAGATAGGTAAAACAAACTTCGCCGGACTCATCAACGAATTCAGGATTAACGAAGCCCGCAAGCTGATTATGGAAAATGGCACTTCAATGACGATCAACGAAATTGCCAGTGCAGCCGGTTACAGCAGCAGGACGTCCTTTAACCGTAATTTTAAAGAGTCAACGGGATTTACCCCGTCTGAGTATCTGATGAGATACCATGGCACAACGGCTCCCGACGACGAAGATGCCGCCTGATTTCCTTATTTCCTGAACCGGTACGAGTATAAATCGGGCTCTCCTTCGTAGTACCCGTCGAGCACCAGTTTGTTGTACGCATTCCGGATAGCTTCTATGGCATCTGCGGCGTCTTTCACGCGGTTGCCATTCACACTGCATATCACGAAGCCGGGCTGCATGTTGGTTTCATACACCACGCTGCCGCGCCTTATACTGGTAACAATGGCTCCCTGTACATGCATCTTGCGCTCTTCCTCGCGCGTGAGGTCGCGCAGGGATATTCCCAGATCCTGATCCAGTTCATCGCCGCGGACCAGTGCCACTCTCGTGTTGTTGTTGCCATCCTTGAGGGTAACTGTGCTCCGTATGCTCTGTCCCTTGCGCCAGAACTCCAGACTGACCGATTCGCCGGGCCTGAAACGGCCCACGTGCTCCTGTAACTCTGCCGTACTGTTTACCCTGATGCTGTTTACACGGAGTATCACATCACCCGGCGCCATACCGGCATCGGAAGCTGCGCCCCCATTAATTATCCTGTTAACCAGCACTCCCTGTACGCTGGGGAGTTCCAGCTCTCTGGCTACCTCGGCATCCACATCCTGGATACCCACGCCCAGATAGGCACGCTGCACAACGCCGAACTCCTTGAGGTCGCGTATCACTTTTTGAACCAGGTTGGAAGGAACAGCGAAGGAATAGCCTTCGTAGCTTCCCGACTCTGTCATGATCGCGGAGTTGACGCCAATCAGCTCTCCGGCAGTATTTACCAGCGCTCCCCCGCTGTTGCCGGGATTCACCGCTGCATCGGTTTGTATAAACGACTCAATACTTGAACTGCCACCCAGAATATTGATGTTCCTTCCTTTGGCCGATATAATGCCCGCTGTAACTGTACTCTCCAGATTGAACGGGTTCCCCACGGCAAGAACCCACTCACCAACCCTTACCGAATCACTGTTGCCGAGCAGCATGAAAGGCAGGTCGTTCTCGTCTATCTTGAGCAACGCTATGTCAGTGGAATGATCTGAACCGACTACACGCGCCTTGAACTCTCTCTTGTCAAACAGGGTTATCTTGATTTCGGCACTGTTCTCTATCACATGGTGGTTCGTGACAACATATCCATCCGGAGAGAGGATAACTCCCGAACCCGAGGCGCCCGCATAGGCATCCTGAGAGAAAAATCCGCCGCCGGTCTTTATTACAGCCTTGATGTACACCACAGCCGGTGTGGCAATATCCGCCGCTGCCGTGAAATCGGTTGGCGAGCCGTTCCTCAGACTGTTCCTCAGACTGAAAAGGCGGTCGGCAAGCACGGGCTCTCCGGAACCTTGCCCTGACGGTGCAATCTGCGTGTACAGATACACCGAGAGCACGGAACTGAGAACACAGGCTACTAGTATGACTATTAATTGGCGCATGTTGACGAAGATTAGTTCTGGTTTTGATGGGGTATGGGGTTTACTTCTAAATTCGGTGTTCGATATTCCAAACCCGGAATTCCTCTACCCTCTCAGCACCCCTATCTGGCGCAGGGTATTCCTGGCTACTTCCAGAAAAGCGGCAGCAGCAGGGTTATCGGGTTGCGTGATAGCGGGTCTGCCGGTGTCTCCACCCTCCCGTACGCTTTGTACCAGCGGAATCTGACCCAGCAGCACCGAATTGCTCATCCTGGCCAGTTTCTTTCCGCCACCCTCTCCGAAAATATAATATTTGTTCCCGGGCAGTTCTGCAGGGGTGAACCAGGCCATGTTTTCTACTACTCCGAGGATTGGTATATTGATCTGATCGAGTAAAAACATATTCATGGCCTTCACTGCATCGGCAAGGGCAACATCCTGGGGGGTGGTGACCAGTACAGCGCCGGTCACGGGTACTGTCTGAACCAGGGTTAGCTGCACGTCACCTGTGCCGGGTGGCAAATCCACAATCAGAAAATCGAGTTCGGGCCACAGCACATCGTTGATGAACTGCTTGATGATGGCTGCCAGTCTCGGACCTCTCAAAACTACGGCCTGCTCCTCCTCGATAATGTAACCTATGCTGATGGACGGGATTCCGTAGGACTCCAGGGGCATCATCTTTGGAACTCCGGTCACATCGCGCACCGGCGGACGCTTTCCCACGAGTCCGAGCATGGTGGGCATACTCGGTCCGTACACATCGGCATCGAGCAGACCCACGCGCGCACCAAGCTGCTTCAGGCCGAGTGCCAGATTCACCGAAACCGTGCTCTTCCCCACCCCGCCCTTGCCGGAGGCTACCACGATAATGTTTTTTATATGTGGCAACGCCTGTGGCTGCGGCACACCGTCTGTTGCGCGAACCATGAAATGCACGTTCACATTGGCTTCGGGATACTGCTCGGCAATAGCACCCATACAGGCAAAGTTCAGCTCAGACTTTCCCTGCATCTGCAAACTGGGAACCACCAGTTTGAAATTTACATTATTGCCCTCCATCTGAAGGTCCTCAACCATGCCGGCCGCCACAATATCTCTCCCGGTTTGCGGGTCGCGTACCGACGAAAGAGCTCTCAGAATCAGGTTTTTTTCCACGTTATGAACAATTTTGGGATGATTTAATGTTAAAAGCTACTGTTTTGACCCGCCTGGTCGGTACGCCCTCTGCCGTAGTTTCCTCCAGTATCAGACTGTTAGCCGCCGGGAGCTCAAATACCTGCCTCATATCGCGTATGCGCGCAGCCGGCACACCATTTTCTTTAAACAAAAGCATTAATCCGTCGAGTTCATGCGCCGCCACGGCTTTCCGGATGTACCCGTTGAGTGTGTCGCGGTTTTTGACCCTGACGGAGTTCGTCGCATACATCTCGTTTCCCGGCAGCTCGTGCAGTTGCAGACAGGCACAGAGGTTTCGGAACTGCCTTTCGGAGCCAGCCGCCACTAAAACGGATTTTCCGTCGGCGGTAGTATAAACATCGCCATAGGGCGCAATGTTCGGGTGGCGGGTACCCATTCGCCCGGGAATATATCCGGTCATCAGGTAATTGCTCGCCTGATTGGCCAGGGAGGCAACCGCCGACTCCATCAGCGAAGCAGTTACCACCGACCCGTTGCCCGTTTTTTCCCGCTTCAGCAGTGCCAGCAGGATACCCTCCTTCAGTTGATGTGCAGCCAGAATGTCTATCAGCGCCACCGGCATCTTGACCGGCTCCCGATCGGGTTCACCGTTCATGTACATAAATCCGGCTTCTGCCTGCAGTACGGCATCGAAGGCAGGGCTCTCGTCTTCAGGATCGGCCCAGGAGTTCAGCTGTGCAAAAATCAGCCTCGGATTTTCGGCGCACAGGGTATCGGCATCTATACCCATACGCCGCGCCGACGACGGCTTGATGTTGGATATAACCACATCTGCACCAGACACATACATCAGGGCTGTAAGTCGGTCACCCTCATTGTTCAAATCCAGAAAAACATGCTGCTTCCCCCAGTTGATGCTGCTCCAGTAAGCAGATACCGGTGCCGCCGGATCTTCCAGCGGATTCTTCCAGGAACGGGTGACATCCCCGCCCGTCGAGCTGTTTTCAATCTTGATTACCGTGGCACCCAGCTCGGAAAAGAACATTCCTGCAGCAGGTCCTGCCAGAACACTGGCAAATTCCACTACTTTTAAGCCCTTAAAAAATGTGCGTTCTTCTGTTTCCATGAAAATATTCTCTGCTCCGCAAATACGCGCATGGGACGCGTTCACCATACAACATGAACCCGTTTCCTCCGTCAGCCTGATGAACAGGGCCGCCGGTGTATTCACCAGCTGGCTTGTGTCACACTACCCCGATCCTTCGCGTCCCGTTGTGGTTATGGCAGGTACTGGCAATAACGGCGGAGATGGTGTGGCTGTGGCGCGCTTGTTGCACGATGCACAATTCGCGGCGAAGTTAGCAGTTTGTGACTTTGGTTCGCGACATTCCTCCGATTTTGATCAGCAAATGACATTCCTCCCGGCAGAGATCACGCCAGTTACACTAAGCAACACCGCGACAGCAGCCGGATTTTTGAAGGGATTGCCTGAAAATACGCTGTTCATTGATGCGCTGTTCGGTACAGGCCTCAACCGGCCCCTCGACGGAGAATGGGCCGCTCTGGTTGAATTGCTCAACGCGCATCCGGGTGAAATGGTGAGTATTGATATCCCCTCGGGTCTGCTGGCCGACCAGTCTACTCCGGGCGGCTCCGTAATCAGGGCCGACCGGGTTTTCTCCTTTGAATCGCCCAAACGCGCCTTTTTCTTCCCGGAAAACGAACCATATACCGGGAAATGGGAGTTCGGCTCCATCGGCTTGCACGCCGACTTTCCGGCAATAACTGAATCTGCGTTTTATTATACAACCGGCGACGATGCGCGAAAGCTGGAAAAAACGCGCACGATGTTCTCTCACAAGGGTACGCACGGACATGCCCTGATCATCGCCGGCAGTTACGGAAAGATGGGGGCGGCGGTACTGGCCTCGCGCGCCTGTCTGCGTGCGGGTGCAGGACTGCTCACGACACACGCTCCGCGCTGTGGTTATGTGGTGATGCAAACCGCCGTTCCGGAAGCGATGTACAGTCCCGACCACCGGGCACAATACCTCTCGGACATACCCGATCTGGACCATTTCAGCGCAGTGGGAGTCGGACCCGGCATCGGCCAGTCGCCTGAAACCGCCCGCGCACTGGAGAAACTGCTCTGCCAGTGTCATATCCCGCTGCTGCTCGATGCCGACGCCCTCAATCTGCTTGCCGTAAACCGCGACTGGTTCGATCTGCTGCCCGAAAATACCATCATGACGCCACATCCGAAGGAATTTGAAAGGCTGTTCGGAAAAACGTCCGACAATTTTGCCCGCAACGAGCTTCAAAGAGAGATGGCACAGCGTTACCGCACGGTCATTGTGCTGAAAGGTGCCTACACGGCAGTGGCCCTGCCCGACGGCACGTGCTGGTTTAACTCTACCGGCAACCCGGCGATGGCTACCGCCGGAGCCGGCGATGTGCTCACCGGCATCATTACCGGACTCCTCGCACAGGGCTATACACCCGGCGAAGCAGCCCGACTGGGCGTTTGGGCGCACGGGAGCGCAGGCGACCGGGCCGTAGAAAAAACCGGAAGAAAATCGCTGATTGCCAGTGATCTGGTGGAATGGTATCGCCAGTATTTTTCAGACACACCCTAGAGCAGCCCCCTGTAATCGTCGTATCTGGCTTCCTCCCTTTTCATTTCCAGCAGATCGTGGAGCTGGCCCTCGTACAGCGACTCCAGCTCCACGGCCGTACGTTCAGTCCGGATTTCTATAGTACCGCTGCTGATCTGTTGTATGCGCCACTGGTAAGTACGCTGCATGCGTTCAAATATTTCACCACCAACGGCGGTATGATCTGCTCCGGGCGAGGCTTGTAACGCCTGTCTGAATGCCTGATCGTTGCGCGCCACCAGTTTTCCGTCCTCCAGAATAAAGTAGGCCGTGTGTGGCCAGTAGTTTGCAGGAGGCAGCAGATGGGCATACATTAACAGCTGCAGATCCTCCCCGTTCCGGATCAGTTCCCTTCTTCGGTTTGTTCCGCTCCACTTGATGTCAATTATGGCAAGTTCGTCGCCACGACTGAGTACCAGGTCAGCCTTTCCCTGCACGGGCATACCACAAAATTCACCTTCCAGCTTTTTCTCGGTAGTTTCAACTGTCCAGCCGTTATCGCGAATGATACTGATCAGATTCCAGGCTGCATTTCTGACTCTCCTGATGAAGGCATTCCGCTCCGGCTCTCTGCCGTACAGCAGTAGCGGGGCACCCTCTTTGGGCAGCAGATCGGCGGAAATACCGTCAACGAGTTCGAAAATCTCTTCCCTGCTCATGGTATTGACGGGCTTCTCCAGCAGTATTTCAAAAATACGGTGTGCCAGACTTCCCAGCAGTGTTGTGTGGCCGGTCACGCTGAGCAGCGACGAGGGGAACAGGCGAAGTTTTTGCCTGAAAAACCAGCGATGCGGGTAGTAAAACAGCCATTCCAGATTGGTGGGCGTTTCATATTCGGCCCCCGGGATCAGATGTGGTTTGTTCACATACACCTGTGCGCGCGGGCGGGCGGGCGGGCGAACCGGCAGCAGGACCCGGTCGGGATGTCTGAAGAGCGCCCGCAAACGCTCGCGGTCGTCGGCATGATCCGTATGATACACACAACTGTTGAATTTTTCACCCAGTTTGACCTTCAGATCGCTGAGCAGCAGGTGCGGGGGCGTTTCGGCGCCATCCACCTGTTCGGGCACCACCAGTACAACAGTTCCCGTGGTGTATTGCAGCGGTTTATCATTCAGGGCCTGATTCATCCGGCTGATTTCCCGCTGTGTGCGAAGATGTACGTCCTTTGAAGCGAGCCAGACCCGCTCTTCATTCCTCCATTTATCGGGAGGCGGCGTATCACTGTTATGTACAAAATTCCACCAGACGAGCGATTCCACTTCGCCGGCCAGTGCTCCGGGTTGCCGCACAAATTGCAGGGCGCCAGCTTCAGCAGGGGTAATTTGCAGGGGAGCAGCCTCAATAATAGTACGGACAATGCGCTCCAGCTCCAGATAGGAGATCCACTGTTCCGGTATAGCCCTCAGCAGTTCGGCAATGCGACCGGCCTGTTCGGAGAGCAGCAGCAGTGAGCTGTCGGATTTGCCACCGTCTTCATATTGTCCGAGCGCCCAGTCATACAGATAGTTATAAACGGCTTCGGCATCAGCAGCGGGAGCCGCCTTGTCGGCGGCAAAACGGGGGCGGCGAAACCAGAAATTGTACTGGTCCCTGACTTTCCCGCCGGAGTCGTTTTTTTCAAAAAAATCTTCCACCGTGGCCACCCATTTTGAGCTGAAAAAGCCGGGGTTTTCGGCCATAACGCGGGCAATTTCAAGCGCCAGTTCATTATTCAGCGGCTTGACAGGCAAAGTGAGAAACTCCATGACTTTGAAAACATCCACCGGTTCCCAGAGAAAAGCCGGCGCCAGTTTCAGTACCTGCAGGGAGGGTCTTGCCAGCGAGGCTGACGGGATGCCCATGGCGGGCAGTGATTCCGAAACCAGGCACTGTTCCAGCATAAGGCTGGTACCGGATGTGAGCACCACTGGTTTGAAAGACTGATTTTCACGCAGCAGCTGGGCCAGAAAGACGGCTGCATCACTGTCGCGGCGACAATTCAGCACAACTATCTGCGGCTGGTTATTCCGCGTTTCCGGAGCATGAACAACCAGGCAGCCGGACTTTCCCAGTACTGCCAGCACACGCTTCACCACGGGCAAATGATATGCAGCGTTTTCATGCAGATGCAGCTCTTTCAGATGTACCCTGTTCACAGACAGGGTGTTGATGACCAGTTCATAGCGGTCGGCAAACCCCATTACTTCGCCCTTCATGCCCGGGGCATACATTTTACTGCGGAAAATAGCCTCCACCCCGGCCAGTGCCGCCAAACGGGGCGGTATATTTTCATCCGCTTCAAAATTCCACCCGGCACCCAGCAGCTCATCCCTGAATGCGAGCAGACTTTCTGCCGTGGCAAACCGGTCGGAGCGGAATGACTCCATATAAAAGCCTTTGCCGTACTGTCCGAGTGCCTGCCGGTAAAGTTCAATGCGTATGTAGTCCGTGTTGGGCGGGTAACCGCCAAAACCGAGCTGGGCTTCCAGCCATCTGAGCAATCCGCGCGGACCCAGCCAGGCTACCTGTCCGGGCACCCCGTCGGTACCGCCGACCGGCCCGTCGAAATCAAAACCGAGGTGAATAATCATATCAGACAAAAGTAGGCAACTGCCGCGAATAATTGGCTGAAAAAGTGTACCAATCGAAGAATACTGCCGGATGGAAGCATACCTTTGCGCCAATATTCACGATGATTGATTAAATGGAACAGAACGAAGTAGTCAAATCAAGCGATATCACCCTGCGTGTTGGCCTCGACGCAGAAAACGTACCCGTTAAAATTGAATGGGGTGCGAGCGACCGCAACAACGGTGCACTGGAAGAGTGCAAGGCCATGGCCATCGCACTGTTCGACAAGGAGCACCGCGACACGCTGCGCATTGACCTGTGGACCAAAGAAATGCAGGTTCTCGAGATGGACCGTTTCATGTACCAGGTGCTGCGCTCGCTGAGCCAGACCTACCTGAAGGCTACCCAGAACAAGGAACTGGCCGAAGAAATGGCCCGTTTTGCCCACTATTTCGGTGAAAAGACCGAGATAATTCCTCAGGGCGAGTAATTCCTCCGGATACCGTCGCCGGCCGATTTCGACAGTTTTTCTCCCCGTTCGTTTCTTAGCAGCGGGTGATGCAGAAATCTGATCTTCCCGAAGACTGTCTCTCCCAGCAATCCGGCCAGCCATATCTGGGCGCGCGTGGAGGGTTCGAGATCCTCTCCGCGGATGATGTGTGTCACGCCAAAGTGGAGATCGTCGGCTACACTGGCCACCTGATAGGCCGGAATCCCGTCGCGGCGGCGCACCACAAAGTCCTGCATGGTTGGGTCAAGTCCGGCAGTTCTGATTCTCCATGCCACATCGGGGTCGTCGAGCGATAGCCCCTGCTCCCTGAAATCAGGCGGATAAACACCACCTGCAGCGGCAATGTCCTTTCTCGACTTCCGGCAGGCGAACAGGAGTCCGGTGTCGCGCAGGCGCGCGAGCAGTTCGTTGTACAGATCAATCCGGTGGTGTTGCGACCAGCACGCCTCGAAATCAGCTACACAGCAGGCTGTATCCGTCATACCTGTGCCGGGACCGATATCCCAGTCGAAGCCGGCGTGATGCAGTGTTTCAAAAATACCTGCCACATACTCCGGCCGCTTTCTGTCGGCATCCAGATCATCAATTCGCAGCAGCAGGCGGGCTCCCTTTGAGCGGGCGGCATGCCAGTTCAGGTAGAAATTGAGGAGATTGCCTCTGTGCAGGAAACCGGAGGGTGTGGGGGCCATGCGCAGCATGCTCCCGGGGCCCACGCTTTGCACGAAGGCCTCATACCGTGCGACAAAGTCGCTACTCAGATTTTCCGGACTGTAGTTTTTCAAATTCCCTGACAATTTCCTCGGGCGACTTGCCCAGCAATTTCAGTGCACTGCTGGCATCATCGGCGAAATCCTGATCGGCGGGATATTCCTGCAGAAACTGTTCATAGACAGATTTTGCCTTTTGCAGGTCGCCAAGATCGTTTTCATAAACAAATCCGGACATAAACAGCGCCATGGGCGCCTTCGGGTGCTTCGGCATTTCAGCATGCACCCGCTGGTACAGTTCAACAGCTTTGGCCGGTTTTCCGGCGGCCTTGGCCAGCGCGGCAGCTCTCAGCAACACATCGGCAGACTTGTCAGGACTGGCAGGTTTCAGCAGGGAGGCCAGTTCTTCCGATAACTGAATGAACTTGTCGGCTTTTGACGGGTCTGAGACTGCAGCCCCGCCCATTTCCGTATCGAGTGCAGCCAGTTGTGAAGTGAGCGCAGCCACCTTCCCGGTAGAAGTACTTTGCGTACAAGCCCCGTACATGAGCGCCAACAGAACCAGCATCCAGCTGTTTTTCATCATATTTCTGAACATCATTTCAGGTAAGTTCATGAACCAACAAATTCAAATTTGCCCGCAGGAGCCTTTACCGTGACCTTTTCTCCGTCGCCTCTTTTCACCTTTCCGATAATACGGGCTTCAATACCGTATTTTTCAGCAACAGCCATGATTGTTTCAGCATGGCGGGCTGGCAGGTAGATCTCCATCCGGTGCCCCATATTGAATACCTGATACATCTCGCGCCACGGCGTACCGCTGCTTTCCTGTATCAGGCTGAATAACGGCGGAACCGGGAAAAGGTTGTCCTTGACGATATGTGCATGCTGAAAAAATCGAAGCACCTTGGTTTGTCCGCCCCCGGTTACGTGGATAAGCGCGTGAATTTTCTTCCGGTGTTCCCTCAGTATTTCCTGCAGTACGGGCAGGTACGTGCGCGTGGGGGACAGAACGAGTTTTCCGACAGTGACCTTCTGGCCGTCGGGCAGTGTGACTACATCGGTCAGTTTGCGGTTGCCGGTGTAAACTACCGAGCTGTCCAGATTGGGATCGAAGCTGTCGGGGTACTTTTCGGCGTACTCGTGACTGAGCACATCGTGGCGTGCGGCAGTGAGGCCGTTACTGCCCATCCCGCCGTTGTATTCCGACTCATAAGTCGCCTGTCCGAAAGAGGCCAGGCCGACAATCACATCACCCGGGCGGATATCGGGCACGACTACCTCTTTGCGTTTCATACGTGCGAAGACCGTGTAGCCCACATCAATTGTGCGGACGATATCACCCACATCGGCAGTTTCTCCGCCGGCCAGATGAATCTGAACACCGTGTTCGCGCATTTTATCGGCAAAATCGGAGGCACCGCGGATAACCGACGCGATGACATCTCCGGGGATCAGTGTCTTGTTGCGGCCGATGGTACCGCTCAGCACAAAATCGTTGATACAGCCAGAGCAGGCCATATCGTCGAGATTCATGACAATCGCGTCCTGTGCCACACCGGCCCACACCGACATATCGCCGGTTTCGCGCCAGTACAGGTATGCCAGGCTCGATTTGGTACCTGCCGTATCGGCGTGCAGCAGATTGCAGAACTGCGGATGACCGGCAGCCACATCGGGCAGGATCTTGCAGAATGAAGTGGGAAAAAGCCCCTTGTCGAGATGCGCGATTGCTGCATGTACCTCGTCCTTGGAGGCCGAAACGCCGCGTTTTTCGTATTTGATCATGCCTGTTGTGCGGAGTGAACCGATTTGAACATACGACTACTTTTCCCAGGATCGGTACCTGGCTGTTTCATCGTAAATATGGTAAAGAATGGCTTTGTCAACATCGGAAAACGTTGTGTTCCTTCGTTGCATGACAACCGTGGCTGTTTCACAAACCTCGGTGAATTTATTGGTTCTGTAGGGATTGTCGGGGCCGCCCCAGGAGAAATCGGGTACAAAATTGCGGATGAATCCTCCACCAAACACGTTGGCGGCCACACCCACCACCGTACCCGTATTGAACATGGTATTAATGGCACACTTGGAGTGATCACCCATCATCAGCCCTACAAACTGTTCTCCGGTGGGTTCAAACCGGTCAGACTCATAGCTCCAGAGTTTGACCTCCGAGTAGTTGTTTTTGAGGTTCGAGTTATTGGTATCGGCACCCAGATTACACCACTCCCCGATTACAGCATCACCCAGATATCCGTCGTGCGCCTTGTTGGAGTTGGCAATCATCACAGAACGCGTAATTTCTCCACCGAGTCGGCAGCCGGGGCCAAAGGAGCAGGGTCCGTAAATTCGGGCGCCCATCTTGACGATACAATCGCGGGAGAGTGCTACTGGTCCTCTGAGAGAGGAGCCTTCCATCAGTTCCGTGTTATGGCCTATATAGATGGGACCATTTTTGGTATTAAAGGTACACCCCTCCACCACAGCACCTTCTTCAATAAAGATGTGACCAGAGGGACCGATAACCTGGTTGGTATCAGACAGCGGAAGCGACTGACGGCCGCGGGTAAGCAGTTCAAAATCGTCGGCGATTGCCTGGCCGTTCAGGCGCGTGATCTGCCAGAGCCGGGTAATGAAAGTGAGCGGGAAATCAGCAGGAAGCTCAATGCCCCTGAGTTCACTCACCTCTTCATCGCCGATGAGCGATTCAAACCGGGCTTCATTCAGTCGGGCAGCCACCAGTTCACCATTGAACAGGAGTGCTTCATTCAGGTTCAGCGCCAGAATACGCTGACAAATCAGGTCGTTGGGAACCAGTCCCCCGTTGATGATGAGGTTCTCATCCTCCACACAGATGGGGAATTTTTCCTGAAGATATTCCTGGGTTATATAGGAAACCGAGCCATTCAGGCGCCTTTCCCATTTCTCTCTGAGGGTGAGAATTCCGAGCCTGAGCTCACAGACAGGACGGGTAGCCGTCAGGGGGAGCAGGCGATTTCTCGCATCGCTGTCGAAAAGAATGATATTCATACTGGTAGCGGTGGTTGATTTACAAGGGGGAAACCGGGGGCAAAATTAGGGGTTGGCCGCGGATGTTTGGGGAATTATTGCAGAAAAAGTAAGTAACAGACCTGTATTTCGGGTGGGCAGGACCGGGCGTAACGGGAAAGCAGGGCAGTATCCCGAAACAAAAATCCCGAACTTTCGCATGGAAAGCCCGGGATTTACAAGGCATATAAAGCCAAAGGAATCAGGGAGATTACTTGGAGAACTTCCCGAATTTCTTGTTGAATTTATCAATACGGCCTGCCGTGTCAACGAACTTCATTTTACCGGTGAAGAACGGGTGGCTGTAGGCAGATATTTCCATTTTCACGAGGGGATACTCTTTGCCGTCTTCCCAGGTGATGGTTTCTTTCGAATTGATGCAAGACTTTCCCAGAAAAGCATCGTCGGTGGAGATGTCCTTGAAAACAACCGTACGGTAGCTGGCAGGATGGATATCTTTTTTCATGTCGCGCGGTGGCAGTTATTTTTGTTAAATCGCTTTTCGCTTTTTCGAGGC
>CAIYFY010000410.1 GCA_903925535.1 uncultured Bacteroidota bacterium
GCCCAGGTTTTCGCCCGTTGTCAGGATGGCCAGGGTTACTCGTTTGATCCTGTAACAGGTCAGACCAGTCCAACCGGGGAGCGTTGTGCCAACGCGGTAACCTCTGCAGTTCCCTTCCTGCGTATTGTGCCTGATGCGCGCGGAGGTGCCATGGGCGATGTGGGTATTGCAACTTCTGCTGATCCGAACGGTATGCACTACAATCCGTCCAAGTTGGCCTTTGCTACAAAGAATGTGTCGATTTCAGCCACCTACACGCCGTGGATGCGCAATCTGGGTCTGAATGACGTCTATCTTGCGTATCTTTCAGGTTACTACAGGCTCGACGACCGACAGGCAGTAGGTGCCAGCCTGCGCTATTTTTCGCTGGGTGACATTGAGTTCACCAACGAGCAGGGCGAATCCCTGGGTCAGGGTCGACCGAACGAGTTTGAGTTCAGTGCCGGATATGCGCGCAAACTGTCGGATAACCTGTCTGCTGCAGTTGGTGCCAAGTTTATTTATTCCAACCTGGCCACTGGCCGTATTGTTGAAGGAAACGAAATTCGTCCGGGTGTAGCCGGTGCGGCAGACCTCTCCATGACCTATCGCAAACCGGTCAAAATCAACCGCTACAAGTCCGACTTTACATTTGGTGCCGCTGTAAGCAATCTGGGTTCCAAAATTACCTATACCAACTCGGTAAACCGCGATTACATACCCACCAACCTCGGTGTGGGTACTGCGTTGAAAATTGGTCTGGATGATTACAACTCCATCACCCTTACCACCGATTTCAACAAGCTGTTAGTGCCTACTCCTCGTCCCGAGATTGATGATGATGGCGACGGTTTCCCTGATTACAAGCAGTTATCCCCGGTTCGCGGTGTCTTCAGATCCTTTGGAGATGCTCCCGGAGGTTTCAGCGAAGAGCTCAAGGAAATCACAGTTGGTGCCGGCGCCGAATACTGGTACGATGACCAGTTTGCCGTGCGCATGGGATACTTCCATGAGCATTATTCCAAAGGTAACCGGAAATATTTCAGCGTAGGTCTTGGCGTAAAATACAATATCTTCGGACTCAACTTCTCATATCTGGTACCCACGAGCAACCAGCGCAATCCGCTCGACAATACCCTGCGTTTCTCTCTTATCTTCGACTTTGAGGCATTCGAGGGCGAGGAATAAACGGACAGAAATAAATTATACTGAATATGAGCCGTTCCGGATTACTCCGAAACGGCTCATATTCATATATGACAATCATGAATTATGTTAAAGCAGTATATTTCCGGTCATTTGTATAAAACAATCGCGTCCGGAGGTTTGAAACAGCGTATGTATGGATTACCTTTGTAGTCCGACAAAAAAGAAAAACACGCCGATGGCTAAAATACTGATAGTTGATGATGAAACTCCCATTCGCAGGACCTTGCGCGACATCCTCGAGTTCGAAGGGTATGAGGTGGACGAGGCTGTGGACGGTCTTGAATGTGTTGCCAAAGTACAAAGAGAAAAATATGATGTAGTTATTACAGATATCAAGATGCCCAAAATGGACGGCATTGAGGCGCTGGAGCGCCTTCAGATACTGTCTCCCGAAACACCCGTAATTATGGTAAGCGGCCATGGCACTATTGATACAGCTGTGGAAGCGGTGAAGAAAGGAGCTTTTGATTTTATTTCGAAACCACCTGATCTGAACCGGATGCTTATTACCGTCCGGAATGCGCTTGACCGCAGCGAGCTGGTGAACACCACTCAGGTGCTCCGGAAACAGGTAAAAGCTAACAAGGGAGTTAATATGATTGGTGAAAGCGCTCCCATTCTCGAAATAAAAAAAATGCTCGAGCGTGTGGCGCCCACCGACAGCCGCGTTCTGATTACCGGCCAGAACGGTACGGGCAAGGAGCTTGTGGCCAGATGGATACATGAAAAAAGCAATCGCGCTGACGGGCCACTGGTAGAGGTAAACTGCGCTGCAATTCCCTCAGAACTTATTGAGAGCGAGCTTTTTGGGCACAAGAAAGGCTCTTTCACGGGCGCCATTGCCGACAAGGCCGGCAAGTTTGAATCGGCTACCGGTGGTACACTTTTTCTGGATGAAATAGGTGACATGAGTCTTGACGCGCAGGCCAAAGTGCTGCGTGCACTGCAGGAAAGCAAGATCACCCGCGTGGGTGACAACAAGGAAATCAAAGTGGATGTACGGGTACTGGCAGCTACCAACAAAGACCTCAGGGAGGAAATTTCAGCTGGTCGTTTTCGGGAGGATTTATATCACAGACTTGCCGTGATTGTTGTGAAAGTGCCTTCACTGAACGAACGCCGCGATGATATCCCGCTCCTGCTCGAGCACTTCAACCGGAGAATCGCCGACGATTACGGGCATCAGCCAAAGAACTTCATGCCTGATGCAGTACGAGCACTTCAGGATCACAACTGGACAGGAAACATAAGGGAACTGGCCAATGTGATTGAGCGCCTGTTCATCCTTTGTGACCAGACTGTAAGCGGTGAAGAAGTTCGCCGGTATGTATATCCAAACGGATAGTGATATGACAGAAAGAGTACTCATCGTTGAAGACGAGCCCAAGGCAGCCGAGTCGTTCAGAAAGTGGCTTGAAGAAAACAATTTCGGCGCTGATATTGCTCCCGACGGGGCAGTAGGCAGGCACCTTGCGCTTTCTGAAAAATACGATCTGGTACTTCTGGACTTGAATCTGCCATACATAAGTGGCTATGAGGTGTGTCGCGAAATCAAGATTCACAAGCCGCAGATGCCTGTCATACTGGTAACTGCCCTCGGCGGCATAGATCAGAAACTGAACGGATTTGATGCAGGAGCAGATGACTATATCGTCAAGCCGTTCGATTTTCGGGAGTTAATGGCCAGGATGAGATTGCTGCTCCGGCGCACCAAAGAGGAAGCCACTCCAACTCAGGAGGGCGTACTGCGTGTGGCCGATCTCGAAATGAATCTGGCATTCAAGACAGTCAGGAGAGGAAATACCCTGATTTCACTTACAGCCAAAGAGTTCGCATTACTTGAGTTTTTGATGAAAAAGTCGGGGAAAGTGGCCTCCAGATACGAGATTGTCGAGGAGGTATGGGATGTTAATTTTGATACAGGTACCAATGTGGTTGATGTGTATATCAACTTTCTGCGAAGGAAAATTGATAAAAACTTTGAACCGAAACTGATCCATACCAAACAGGGAATGGGCTATTTCATAAAATATCCCTGAGCGCGGTATAATGAATATACGTACCAAACTTACCCTGCGATTTTCGATTATCGTAGCTACCATTCTGATTGTATTCTCTGCATCCATATACTACCTGTCTGCAGAGTACAGAAGAGAGGAGTTTTACTCGCGCCTGGAGAGTCGTGCCATTACTACAGCCCGCTTGTTTGTCTCGGTACAGGAGGTTGACAACAAGCTGCTGCGGATAATTGACAGGAATTCCATTCATGCGATGTTTCAGGAAAAAGTGTTGGTATTCAATGAGTTGAACAGGGTAGTGTATTCAAGTCTGGATGATTTTACGGTTGATTACTCGGATAGTCTGATTAACGAGATAAGGAGGAGAGAAAAAGTTGAGTACAGTGCAAACGGTAATGAGTTTGTCGGAATTACCTATTCAGCGGGCGAGAGAAAGTTCGTGGTAATTGCTTCCGCTTATGACAGGTATGGAAACAGCAAGCTGAACAATCTGGCGCATGTGCTGTGGGCGGGCCTGTTCGTAGGGCTACTCAGTACAGTACTTTTCGGTATAGTTTTTTCGAAGTTGGTACTCGCTCCACTGGCCAGGATGAATGCGGAAGTCTCCGGTATCAGTGCAGGGAACCTCAGCAGGCGTATTGATGAGGGTAACAAGCAGGATGAAATAGCCCAGCTTGCCATTAATTTCAATAAAATGCTCGAACGTATTGAGTCTGCATTCAACATACAGCGCCAGTTCGTGAGCAGTGCTTCGCATGAGCTTCGCACGCCCCTGAATGCTATTTCCAGTCAGCTCCAGTTGCTGCTTTCCCAGCGCCGCTTATCGGAAGAGTATGAAAAGGCCCTTAACTCGTTGCTCGACGATGCAAGGGCACTGGTTAATCTTACCAACGGATTGCTGAATCTTGCTCAGTTTAATGTTGACAAGCAGCGCGATCAGTTCAGGCCGGTCAGGGTGGACGAGGTATTGTTTGCTGCCCAGCAGGAGCTCGGGAAAAGCCGTTCCAATTATCACTTTCAGATAGAATATGGCACCATGCCCGATGAAGAATCGCAACTTCAGATCAAGGGAGATGAGACGCTGCTGAAAACAGCCTTTCTCAATCTGATGGATAATGCCTGCAAGTTTTCTGAAGATCACTCGGTGAAAATCACTTTCATAGCCAAGCGCAGCGCCATTGAAATATCCTTCGAGGATAAGGGTATTGGTATTCCCGAAGAAGACCTGAAAAAAATATTCATGCCCTTCTTCAGAGGTGGCAATGCCCGTGCGCATACACAGGGTCACGGTATTGGCCTGTCGCTGAGTCACAGGATAGTCCAGCTGCACGGTGGAACCATAGAAATCCATTCCACCGTCGGTCAGGGGAGTGACTTCAGGGTCAGTTTCTCAACAAAATAAGAATTTTAATTATCTTTTAATTCAGATTTAATACTTCTGAGTTATGAGTGGGCACATATTTGCACTGCTATTCCACATTGATTTATGACTTACCAACCTGCAACAGGCTGACGGTCAACCCGCCTTGCAGTGTATCCCC
>CAIYFY010000411.1 GCA_903925535.1 uncultured Bacteroidota bacterium
ACTGGATATCGTTCAACCTGGCGTTTTCAAATCCGGCAATCAATCCTGTACTGAGCAGCCTGAAATACCCGACCAATGACCTGGTCAAGAGTCAGACGCACTTTGCCAATTACTAAAACTCCGCGTGGGTAGGCAGCCTTGCCACGTTCGATAACCGAAAGCTGTATCAATACCGCTCCGACAAGGCTGATACCATTCAGATGCTGGGTATGGTGCTCCCGGATACCATGTCGGTATATGTCAGAACCGGATGGAACTGGATCGGGTATCTGCCCTCTTATTCTTTGTCGGTCAATAACGCATTTTCCGGTCTTGTCACCAACGGCTGGATACAGGCTGAAGACCTGGTGAAAAGCCGGACGGGCTTTGCCCAGTACATCGTGACGCCTGTTTACACCGGGTGGGTGGGCAGCCTGAACTACATGATGCCGCCTAACGGATATCAGCTCAAACTGAATAAATCCGGGGTGTCGAATGCCAAACTGACTTATCCGCTTCAGGGACTGAAAGGAGAAGAAAGTCCTGCAGCGAATCGCGGGGGTAATATGCCTTCTTTCTGGACGGTAGATCCATCACAGTATGAAAAGAGTGCCACACTGATCGGAATGATCAGTGCCAACGGCGTTAATCTGACTGGTGCTTCCATGGAACTGGGTGCTTTCTCGGGCAACGAGGTACGCGGCTCGGCTCAGGCGCTGTTTGTTGAACCGCTGAACAGCTATTTGTTCTTCCTCACTTACTATGCAAATGACAGCGGCGATCCGATCAGTTTCAAATTGTATAACGGCGATAACGGCCAGATATGCGAACTGAATGAAGCCATGTTCTTTGCTGCTGACAATCACCAGGGAAGCGTGGATGTACCCCTGCCGTTCACCTGCAGCGGTCTGAGCAATACCGAAGAGTTGTCCGGACTGCTCAGTCTCGACGTCAGGCCCAACCCGTTCAGCCAGTCAACAGAAATCAGGTTCAGTCTGCCAGAGTCATCACCTGTTTCTGTCACTATTACTGACCTGAGTGGTAAAACGGTATCCTGGTTCGAAGGATCGGGGCTTGCGGGCATCAACGCACTGGAATGGAAGGGAACGTCTGACAATGGCGTACCACTGCAACCGGGTGTTTATTTCGTGAAACTGAAATCGGATACCGGACAGGCCATTCGCAAAGTAATACTGCAGCGATAGGCTGTTTCTTCTGTCTGTTCATTGTGAAACAAAGAAAAAATGACACAACAACCTCTGTATATGTCGGGCGCGTTGCATAAAAGTACGCGTTTCTGCTTCCTGAGCTCTTTGCTCACCATACTGCTGACTCTGTTCACGGCTGATTTGATGTACGCAAATCAGCCGGTATCACCCCCCAACTGGACCGTTGATCCGGGTGCTTACCAGTATAGTATGAGTATTAATGCCCGTGTGCAGTATCTGGGTGTGCCCACCAACGCCTCAGGTAATATGGTGGGTGTCTTCGTTGGCAATGAACTGCGGGGTGTGGCCACTCCGACTGATATTTCAGGCGACATGTACTACTTCATCACGGTCTATTCCAACCTGGCCGCCGGTGAAAACCTGAAATTCAAGGTGTATTACCAGCCCGACGACGCAGTTTATGTCTCCCTGCAATCGCTGTCTTTCACGGCGAATCAGGTAGTGGGTGATATTCCGACCCCATACTGGATATCCGTGGACAACTCGTCGGATCTTCCGCCGTACCTTTCACCAATTCCGAACGATACCACCATAGTGAGTATCCCCTTCGAAACAATTAATCTGGCGAATTATTTTGTGAGCGATGACGGTGACCCGGTTGTCTATTCTGCCGTTCCGGGCGCCAATCTGAATGCCTCGGTCAGTGGTTCCATACTCACGGTATCTCCGGTTTCGGGTACCTGGACTGGTACTGATACGGTACGTGTGATTGTCACGGAGCAGACTTCAAACATGAAGACAGCATCAACCACACCCAGGTTTACAGTGAATCCTTACTATGCTCCGCCGGTACTGAATACGATTCCGTCACAAAGTATCAATGTGGGTCAGCAGTTTGTCAGTTATGACCTCGACAGTTCGCTGGTGTTCACCGGTTCCTGTCGTGCCTACGATTATTACATCACACCGTTCAGCGGTTCCACGGCCAATCCGGGCTGGTCGCCACCACCGCCCGGCTCCGGCCCGATGACGGTAACAGCACGGGCATTGTTCGATGATACACAGCTGGCTGGCAGCGGTTCTCAACTGGCCGCTTTTCTGGGAAGTACACTTATTGGCACGGCCAATCCGAGTGGAACAGCCCCGAATATTACCTACACCCTTACGCTGGCCAATCTGGGTTCAGGAAACATTACGTTTCAATTTTACGATGCACCGCGGCAATATCTGTACACCCTGAACAGTAACCTCGCCTTTGTATCCGGTGGATCTGCCGGCACATCCGGCGCTCCGTATCTCGTTCAGTTCTGTCCGCTCACTCCCACAATCAATTCTTCAGGGGTGTCAAGCATCACGATCAACGACAACAGCTGGCTGGGTACACTCCCCGTCAATTATGTAGTGAGTGACTGTGCGTTTCCGTCGCTCACGTCGCGCCGCGATACTTCTGCAGGGAGCTATACCCGGTTTTATAGTCCGAGTCCGGCAATTACCTCCGCTTCAACGGTCAGTTTTCAGGAAAATACCTGCCTGCAGGTATATAACACGCAGGCCTACGATCCGAATTTTACGGAAGGTAACGGACTGACTTACTCTATCACAGGAGGTGCCGATCAGAGCAAATTCAACATCAATGCCTCTACAGGGGTACTCACCTGGAGTAACTTCACACCTGATTTTGAAGCGCCTGCCGATGCCGACGCTAACAATATATATCTGGTGAACATTCAGGTAATCAATCCAAACATGCTGACCGGTCAGATCAGTCTGACGGTGACGGTAACCAACAACACGGTGGAGGGCTTTTCACCTGCCATCAATGGCGGGGCAACTATTTGCCTGTCAAGTTCGGTGGTACTCACGGCATCCGGAGGCGGTACCTACCTGTGGAGTACCGGACAAACCACATCAAATATAGGTGTAACCTCTGTTGGCACATATACCGTTACAGTAACAAACAATGTCCTGTGTACCGGCGTGGCCAGCGCAGTTGTGAATCCGGCACCAACGGTAAGTCTGACGGGATCTTCCTCACTGGTATGCATCGGCGACCAGATAACCCTGCTGTCGGCACCGTCGGGAGGAACCAGTCCCTATACATTTTCATGGTCTGGCCCCAACAGTTATACTTCTGCGGTGGAGGACCCTGCCCCTTTTGCAGCCTCTCAGGCAGCCGGGGGAACATACCGGGTCACAGTAACCGATAACAAGGGATGCACAGTTACCGGAACACAGTCAGTTGTTTACAGGTCAGAAGCAAAAGCTGTACTCTCACTTTCAGCGAGCAGTCCTGTATGTGTAGGCGCGCCTGTAGCACTTACTGTGACACCCACGGGCGGAACCACTCCGTACAGCTACGCCTGGTCTGGCCCGAACAGTTTCACCTCCAGCGTTCAGAGTCCGGCAGCCTTTTCGGCGCTGACGGCCTCGGCCGGCACATATCGTGTAAACGTAACTACCAGCGGTGGCTGTGTTACGAGCGCTACCGGCACTGTCGTGGTGAATACCAGGCCGGCAGTAACGGTAAGCGGAGCCTCTCCTGTTTGTCAGGGCAGTAACGTTGTACTGACGTCTTCCACTTCAGGCGGAACCACACCTTACACCTATCTGTGGGCAGGCCCGAACAGTTTCACGTCTTCCATTGCCGGCCCGACTCCGTTTTCGGCAACACTGGCTGCTACAGGAACCTATACAGTTACGGTGACTGACGCCAATAACTGCACAATTACCGGCACCAGAGCTATCACTGTTTCCACAACCAATGTGGCACCAACGGTGAGTACTACCGGAAACAGTCCGGTTTGCGCCGGAATCAATATTCAGCTTACCTCCACTGCCTCTGGTGGTTCATCTTCGTCTTTCACATACAGCTGGTCTGGTCCGGCCGGGTTCACCTCATCCGTTCAGAACCCGGTGCCATTTGCAGCTTCAGCCGGTGCAGCCGGAACCTATACCGTGACGGTCACATCCGCAGTCGGTTGTGCTGCTACGGCAACCCGGACTATTCAGGTGAATACCAAACCAACTGTGACGGCATCTTCCAACAGCCCTGTTTGCGTTGGTTCACCGGTTCTGCTCACCTCCACGCCTCAGGGTGGTGCCGGTGGCTTCACTTTTGCCTGGACGGGTCC
>CAIYFY010000412.1 GCA_903925535.1 uncultured Bacteroidota bacterium
CCAACTCCCAGCAAATTTTTGTGGCCGCAATGGGTAACCCGTACGTGAGAGATGCCGAGCGGGGGATCTTCAGGAGCAACAACGGCGGAGCAACCTGGGAGAAAGTACTGTTCGTGAGTAATCAGGCAGGTGCCAGCGATCTGGTTATGTCGCCAGCCAATCCCGATATCCTGTATGCATCGTTCTGGGACCGCATTAGAAACAACAAGGAGTCTGTTATTTTCGGGCCAAATGCCAAAATTTACAAATCATCCGACGGAGGCACTACCTGGGCGCAACTCACCAACGGCCTCCCGACCGGTACACTCGGCAGAACCGGTCTGGCCGTATCACAAACCAACCCGGACAAACTGTATGTATTGTATATTGATTCGCTGTCAACACCGCACAGCATGCACAAAACCACGGATGGCGGCAACTCATTCACTCCGGTCAATATTACTTCGCTGGAAGATGCCTGCGGAAATTTCGGCTGGTACTTCGGCAAAATCCGCCTGAATCCGCTGAACGACGAGGACGTGTACTTCCTGGCTATTCTGCTCTGGAGGAAACAGGCCGGGAGTAACAGCTGGATGTCGGCAGCCGGAGGTCACGCCGACTCTCATGACCTGATTTTTACACCATCGGGCCGAAGGTACTGGGCAAATGACGGCGGGGTGTACAGAAATAACCCGGGACAAATGATCTGGAACAAAAGCAAAAATCTGCCCACTACCCAGATTTATCAGGTATCCATCAACCCGCATGAACCCAACCTGTACTGGATCGGTACGCAGGATAACGGCATACAAAAAGGTACGGGCGGCAGCCAGATCAACAACTGGGTGTCCATCTTTGCAGCCGATGGCTTTAAATGCGCCTTCGACCCGTCTGACCCCCAGCGGTACTGGATTGAGATTCAAAACGGAACAGTACACCAGACCACCGACGGAGGCGTTACCTGGAATTTTGGTACGCCCTGTCTGGGCACCAACGACCGCTGTAACTGGGATACACCCATGTTTATGAGCAAACACGGCTCCGGCAGAATGTTTTCCGGCACTTTCAGAGCATATGTATCCGAAGGCACCGGATGGGCTCCTGTATCCGGCGACCTGACAGACGGAATTATCTATGGCCCCCGCTTTCATACAGTTTCCTGTATCAGTGAGTCACCACTGGTGGCCGAGAAACTCCTCGCAGGTACCACCGACGGTAATGTATGGCGCAGGGATCCCGCAGGTGCCTGGGTACAAATTACCGGTAACCTGCCCGAAAGGTATGTCACATCGGTCGAGTACTCTCCCACCCTGTCAAACAGGATTTTCGTCACACACTCCGGATTCAGGGACAATGAAAAAATCCCGCGTGTGCACAGATCCGACGACAACGGAACTACCTGGGTAAATATCTCCGGAAATCTTCCGCAGATACCGGTCAACGACATATTCATTATCCCGGGTCATGCCGACACGCTGCTGATAGCCGGAACTGATGGCGGTGTGTACTATACCCGCAACGGCGGACAGAAATGGAGTCAGCTCGGCTCCAACTTCCCTTCTGTACCTGTTTTTGACCTGGATATTCACCCGATTAAAAATGAACTGGTAGCAGGCACTTATGCACGCGGAATATGGACGATGCCGCTCGACTCCATTCTGGCTCATCAGCCTCCGGTTACCGTAAATCTGGCGGGTACTATCCGGACTGAAGAAGGTAATGGCGTGAGTGATGTGAAAATAGGCAGTATTTTTTCCCAAAGCGCAGGCCAGTACGCACTGAACAATTTACCGGGATGCGATTCTGTTGAAGTGAAACCATACCGGAACGACAACCCGCTGAACGGACTGACTACCTTCGACCTGGTGCTCATCAGCAAGCATATTCTCGGTATCGAACCACTTGGTTCGCCCTTTAAACTCATCGCAGCCGATGCCAACAGGTCGGGCAGCGTTACCACAGCCGATATCATCGCTTTCAGAAAACTCATTCTGGGTATTGATACTGCCCTGGCCAATAATACTTCCTGGCGGTTTATTGACAAATCCCATGTCTTTCCCAATCCGTTCATACCGTTCAGCCCGGCACCGCCCGAATCGAAAAAATTGCAGACTGGTGCTGACAATATCACCGGCCTCGACTTCACTGCGGTCAAGGTCGGCGATGTGAACGGTACCGCAGCGCCCAATGCACGCACCGGCGGAGAACGGAGTCAGGGTGTATATTCACTTGAAGTACCCGGCCAGACCGTTCAGCAGGGTGAAACCATTGAAGTGGCTGTCGGGAATACACAGGACGCCATCGCAGCCATTCAGTTCACGCTGCTCTTCAATACGGAAGCTGTACTGCTTGAAAGAGTGGAATCGCTCCACCCGTCATTCAATGAACAGGCAAACTGCAACGGCAAACCAGAACAGGGTATTATTTCTTTCTCTTTTGAACCGGAAAGCACGGGACCGTGGTTCAGGCTCGTTTTCAGAGCAAAAAAGAATATACCTCTGAAGGATGCTCTGTCATTGTCAGATATCCCCACCAGAAGCATGGCTTTCAATAGCGAAGGTGCCTCTTTCGACGTGACACTCTGGAGTGAAAAAGCCGCCGGCATCACTTTCAGCCCTAATCCGGCAGGCAGGGAAGGGATATGGTGCCATTCAGGCAATACCGGCAGCCGGGAATCTATCCGGATTGTTGACAGCAACGGTGTGCCGGTACACTTGTTCGAGCTGGAGCCTGGTGATGTGGTCAGACTGGAACCCGCTCTCTTCAAAGCTCCGGGGGTGTATTTCTGGAAAGCCCGAAACTCGGGCGAAACAGGCAGCTTTATCATAACACACTGATTCGTATAGCGATAATTCGGGATGTGTTTGTGATAATCCGTTACTTTTGTGGCATTGGTGACTTGAACGTCACTTTATGTCGGTAAAATCTGTTCGACCATGAAGAAATCTGCGACTTTCCTTTTTCTGCTGACGACGTTGTCTGTCCTGACTTCTTTCAATATGCCCGGAAAACCCGAATACGGAAAAGCAAGTGTCTATTCGGACAAGATGCAGGGCAGTCCGACATCAAGCAGCGAACGTTATGACAAGAACCAGCTCACTTGTGCACACAAAACGCACACCTTCGGAACCCGGTTAAGGGTAACCCGTGTGGATAACGGGAAATATGTGGAGGTAAGGGTCAACGACCGCGGCCCTTTCATGGATGGATATGTTGTTGCCCTCTCCCGCCGGGCAGCTGAGGCCATCGGATTGATTCAGGAAGGTCAGACTCGTGTCAAGATAGAGGTAGTTGGTTCGGGGGGTATGCCAAAAGTCGGCGCAGATCAAAACAGAAGCGCTGTTCCATCGCCGGAACCGGTACGGGAACCCGTCAGGCAGAGCGAAGCCCCGGGAAGCAAGGGCTATTCTTCCAGAGGCAGAGAACAATATGAGGACCGTTACGATAACAGAATGCCGGAAACAGCCCGTCAGGAAGACATTACCAGCGAACTCTTTGAAATAAGCACCTCACAGCCGCCAAAGAGCGGATACTGTATTCAGGTAGGTGCATTTGCCGATGCCAGCAATGTTCTTCCGCTGGTTAAAAAACTGCAAAATGACTTCCCCGGCAATCCGCTGGTGTACTCGGTCAAAGACAATGTAGCCCGAACCTCCGTGAGCAAGGTACTTGTTGGCCCCTTCGATGAGCGCAAAGACGCTGTTGCCATGCAAAAAGCTGCCCTGAAAAAGGGTTATAAGACTATTGTTGTTAATTTGGAGGACTTTTGAGATAAATTCCCTACATTTGCATAGGGCACTCTGAAAAGTGAGTCAAGGCAGAGGATCGTACACTACACATAACGTTGTATGCCCCGCCTTTCTTTATGACTCTTGAAGGTTCGGATTATCAAAATAATGAAAACTATGGCAACGAACTCAAAAGCTGCATCTGCTATTTCCAGTATTCCTGATAGCAGAAAATTGCTTGATGCAGTCAATTCAATGGATACACGCTCGCTTGAAGTATTCACTCAGCAGGTAATCCAGCTTTTGGCTCACAGAAAATCAGCCGGAAATCTGTCTGAAACTGAGGCATTACTATTAAAGGAAATCTATACACTTATTCCGGAAAGAGCCCAATCGAGATTTTCCGAATTATCTTTCAAATCTGAAGAAAGCGACCTGACAAATGAAGAACATCTTGAGTTACTAGCTCTGATTGAACTACTGGAAGAGAAGTATGCAAAGAGGCTGGAGAAATTAATCGAACTCGCAAGACTTAAGTGCATGCGTCTCGAAGACCTGATGCTACAATTAAATCTCTCCCCCCATTTTATAAGTGCCTGATAATCAAATAAAATATAGACTTCGCGAGGAGGTCTTCCGACGTGCAAAGTATCTTTGTGAATACTGCCTCTCGCCTGCCAGATACTCACTTCAGCCCTTTGTTGTTGATCATGTAATACCGATAACCAGAGGTGGCAACAGCGATCTGGATAATCTTGCTTGCTCATGTGGTGGATGCAATGGCCACAAATATAATAAGACAGAAGCTGTTGATCCGGTTGAAAATTGTATTTCAAGGCTTTTCAACCCGAGAAGTGACGCATGGGACGACCATTTCATCTGGAGCCCCGATTTCTCCGAAATAATTGGTATTTCAGCCGTTGGCAGAGCATCAATAGCAGCACTTCAACTTAATCGCCCGGGGCTTGTCAACATACGCCGCCTGCTGCTAGAGGCGGGTGAGCACCCTCCAGCACCAGTACCTGACCCGGACTAAGCATATACGGAGGTAAATACGCAGGAATATTGCTGAAGGGCAATACCTCTGGCTTCAGCCGGATTCCGATCTTTTCCTCCATAAATCTCCTGCGCGCCTGAATGCGGGCCCATGTTTCAGGGTATTTTTCCGCTATCTCACTGCGAAGCGCTTCGTCGGCCAGGGCTATTCCGTCCTCTATGTTGGAGGTGTGATAAGCTGAACCTGTAGCCGGAATGACATCCACCTGAATAGCCATGCCGCTCCGTAATCTGATATCACTGCCACTGAATACCGGCGAACTCACCCACTCGTCGAGGTGTATGTAGTGTCCGGGATTGAGATGAACACCGAAAAACGGATCGCCTATTTCATCGTGTATTATATCGTATAACTCTCCGCCGGTCACGCCGATTCCAATATGGCTGTACCACCGGGCCACCGCTCTGAAGTACGGGATGGCCAGTTTGTCCAGGTAATCTCTCACTCCCTCGGGTAATTCGGAGTCGTTGCTGACAAGCCAGCCTGCACGGGCGTTCAGGGCTCCCCACAGACTGAGGGCCATGGTGAAGGGAGCACCCGTTTTCAGGGTGTTGACCGACGGGCTCGGGAGACCGTATGCTGCCCGCGGACCATTGCTGAGCATCGTGTGCGCTGCGTGCGGGTACCCGGGTACGCGCATGAGCATGGCAGCCTCATACTCTGTCATGCCGGGCTTCATGCCAAAGAGCACATTTTTCAGTCCGGAAGAGGTGTAACAGGCCGCAAACTCGAAGGCTGCCAGCTGATCGGCCTCATTAAGTATCCGAAGTCCGTCGGTCGGATTCATGAACAACGCGTTGGCATTGATGGTACATTCGTGCCCCACTATCCCGCGAATGGTATCCACAAGGTAGGATGGCGTTTCAAAGCAATTTTCCGGAGACACGAACTCGCGCTCCGAGAAATATTTCCAGCCAGCCACGCCAACGGTCATGCCGGCGCGGATGCCCTCGGCAGTCAGTATTTCATGCAGCGAAAGACTTTTGCTTCGATCCTGCCCGAGCAGACTGAGCGACTGATACAGAATTCTCCTCACCGGCGACGGACACAGCTCGGCATATCCCCACCCTTCATTACCCACCAGCAATGCAGGTATCTCGTTCAGACCAAATACCACCAGCGCCTCCTCAAAACGCGGATCGTAACCGCAGAGCCAGGTCAGATTGGCATTGTGCTCCCGGTCAGCGTAAACTACCAGTACGTCCATTCCGGACGCACGCATGGCGTCCCTGAGCCGTTGCTGCCGAAGCTTGTAGGTTCCGGGGGCTACCTGCGGCTCGGATACAGGGAGACCAAAATCGGGAAGTTCAACGGACTTCAGTTTGATATTCATGACTATTTATGCTTTTTCAGTGTTCGGAAAACAGGAACTCAAGCGCAAAGGTCAGATATACCAGCGGCGCATTCCAGTTGATGGCTATTTCATTGGAGGCATACGAACAGACATCATCCAGGTAGGACTCATCAGGGTAGTTGTTCGGGTATCCCGGACATTTGTCTTGCTGACCCGGATTGGGGCCACCAGCCAGCAAGCCCGGCACAGGCTCCTTTACATTATCGGTTTCAGAAGGGCGGTGGTGCGGGTGCATGGGCGTTCGCGTGCCGAATCCGGTAACATACGAGTAACCCGTGGCATTTCGACCCAGTATATAGTCGAGGTTGGAAAGCGCCAGATCGCGGTACTTTTTATCGCCCGACAACCTGAAGGCATAAAGCAGCAAGATACCCTGATTGGCACATACAGCGTTGCTCCCCCAGACGAAATTGCGTACATCCGTTTCCATAGGCGTAGCATAGGCCGTATTGGCAGCGGCGATAGCCAGACTGTCGGCGAACGCCAGGAAACGCTGCTGCAAACCGGGAACTGCTGCTGCAATGGCAGATGGCAGTCGCTCTCTGTAGCGAAACAGGCTGAAATACGCCATCGTCTGTACATCGCTCCAGCTTTGGACACTCAAGGGTAAAGCTGGCGGAAATACACCCGGCCGAAGAAATGACTCATCGGAAGTGGTAATACATAGCTCTGTGCTGGCCCAGAGCCACTCGTCGTTCAGCTGTCCGTCGCCGTAGGAACCTGTGTTAATATCGGGATCGAGGGCAGCGTTCAGTTTACCCTGATCGTAAATCACATTCGGATTGGCAACAGCCCAGGCCCAGGCTTTCACAGATGCCTCCCGGCAGGAATCTGCCAGTCCGGGCAACTCGACGGGGAAAGAGGCGAATACGCGGGCAGCCTGAGCCGTCACAGCTGCAAAATTGAGCGCTGCAGCAGTGGATTTCTGCACTACATACCGGCGGTCTGACGCTTGTTCAGGACGGATGAAGCCTTCAAACTCGGCTGTGGTGCATTTATGGTACACCCCTCCGTCGAGAGGATCCTGCATGGTCAGCATCCAGCGGAGATTCCAGAGAACTTCATCGAGCAAATCGGGAAGGCTGTTTCCACTTTCAGGTATATTGGTTTTACAGAAGGCCAGTTGCGGGTGATAATCCTCATACAGGGATAAAAGCGTACCTGTTGTGATACCAGAATTGACGATATACTTGTTGTAGTCGCCGGCATCATACCAGCCTCCCGGGGAAGAAATGACCGTGCCGGCTGGTCTCCCGGCGGAAGCAGCGGAAGGATGTACATATATGGTGTGGTCAGGATGCCCGGCAGGGCGGTGCCACGGACCC
Organism: uncultured Bacteroidota bacterium; assembly: GCA_903925535.1. Lineage (GTDB taxonomy): Bacteria > Bacteroidota > Bacteroidia > Chitinophagales > Saprospiraceae > M3007. The sequence continues at coordinate 7,444 of CAIYFY010000412.1, forward strand.
GCATACCGCTCTGGCAGACTGACAGACATACGCTGAAAGTAAAAGCCCTTCAGTGCTGCATGCGCAAGCGTGGAATGGATGCTGTCGCCGATGACAAAAGGCCGGGAAACACCGCTGCCCGATGTACACAGGACGAAATGCCCCTTTTGCTGAACCCCGGAAAAATCGGCTTTGCAGGTTTTTCGTCCTGACAGCGCAGAAACATGAACGGGGCCAGTGGTTCCAGTGAAAAGCGTGTCTCGCAGATCGGGCGAAGTGATGTAAAATTTTTCTGTCTGCCCGGACCTGATAATCGCTGTTTTGGGGCCGGCAGTGTAAAAGCCGGTCTGATTCATCGCTATGGCGGAAGAAGCAGACTGGGCAGTCGAGTGGCCCGCATGACACAAGATCGTTGCGGCAAGCAGGGGCAGGCGGAGAAGAATAGATTTCATAGCGGAATATTCAGACCTGCAAACATAAAAAAAGCCGTCCTTCAAAGGGACGGCTTTTTTTAGAGGTGCTGTGTTAAAAACCAAGCGCCTGAAAGAAAAAGTTCATTGAAATAAGAAAGTAGTAAATTTGCCCTGTAAAGCAAGCTACTGATGGTGGCTATGCAGTGTAGACAGAGGCAATACGCTTCTGTCTATTTTATTAGGCTGTAGCGTATTTTGAATCATAGGGCTGGTTTGTTTTGAACAGCGTATAGATTAGAACCAGGAGTTTTCGCTGTACAGCCACCAGGCCGATCATCTTGACTTTAGGATTCCTCTCCGTCACTCGTTTGTAAAGGTCATGCAGATGGCCTTCATATCTGACGGCGCTAAGTGCCGGATAGTGCAAAGCCCTTCGTATATGTGAATTTCCTTTTTTGGAAATTCTGGTTTTCCCTCTGATGGAAGAACCTGATTGCCGCTCCACCACATCATACCCTGCGTAGCTGACCAATTGGGCTTTATTTTCAATGAGTTCAAAGCCGTTTGTTTCGCTAACGATAATGAG
>CAIYFY010000413.1 GCA_903925535.1 uncultured Bacteroidota bacterium
CCGTCGAAACTGCCGTGTGCGCTCGCCTGAATCCTCAGGGTATATCTGCCCGGGGGTAATTTCGGATAGGAGGCAAAGTTGTCTCTTGTTATCTTCTAGTCAGGATCAATTCCGCCGAGGCGATACCGGTATCTGACTGCCTCGGGGTTGGTGTGCCATAACCCCGTGAAATGGAACTGAAAGAAGTTCTGATCGTGGGGGAAAACGCTGATTTTCTCAAAGTCAACGGGCTGCGAGAACACTGAAACGCCGGCGATGACAGGTTGCGGGTCGCCTGAAAGCGGCTCATCCGGACAAGTGTAGCGCAGAATGCCCTCCTGACATCCAAGCCAGATATTCCCCAGCTGGTCGGTCCAGGCGGCATTCAGGTTAACCTCAGTGGCCGGGATGCCCATATCTTCGTTGCAAAAATATACATGACCGCTCGCGGGGTTCAGCAAATCAAAACCGTCTGCATAACCTGTAACAATCTTTCTGGTCCAGCTGCAGGCGATCGCGGTGATTCCGGTGCTGTGCAACTGATCGGCCGTGGTGTACCTTTTGAACTGCCTCCCGTCGTAACAGAACAGACCATTCCTGTCTGTACTAAACCAGATATTCCCTGTATTATCCTCCGCAATGGAATAGATGGTTTTTACAGGAACGCCAACTGCCTCTGTAAACGACTGGTAGTTGCCGTTTTCGAGAACTACCAGTCCCTTGCCGTCGGTACCGAACCACACCCGTCCTTTTGAATCGGTAAACACTTTGTACACATAGTATGAGCCGAGTGCTTCCGGATCGGGGCCTTCAACGAGTTTAAATGTTCCGGGATTGATGCAGCTTACTCCACCAAGGGTCGCCAGCCACACAAGATTGCCACTTCCTGTTATGGAAAGCACGCTTCCATTGGGCAGTTCGGTCCCCTCTCTGAGCCTGCGGATGACCTTTCCTTCCGGTGTAATCAGAAAAATACCGTTTCCAAGAGTTCCCACCCAGATTAATCCGCTGGCAGGCGATTCCCAAAGAGAGACGATATTCTCCGTACCCGGCAGTATCTGTACGAACCCGTCTCCCTTTTCGAGGAAAAGTCCCTCGCGGCACCCGGCCCACATACTGCCCGATTTGTCAGTACAAATCGCCTGAATACCGGAGAAGGGTGTTTTAATCATTCCATAGGCTACATTGGAGGAAAACAGCTGTCCCCGGCCGGTCAGGCCCCACAGCAAGCCCTCCCTGTCTTTGTCCAGACACCGGATCCGGTTTCCGGCAAGCTCACGGGTGGTTACGGGGATCTGTTTGCCGGTTTTCAAATCCAGACAAATCAGGCTGTTTCGCTCGGTTCCGCACCACACCGACTGATTGCCAAATACAGCCAGATCCGTAACCGGACCAGATTTCCAGTCCGGTACAGAGAAATCAACGCTGTTCTGGGAGGTATTGAACCTGAATATGCCTTTTTCGTCTGCACCAGCCCATACATTTCCCGATTTGTCGGTGGTGATGGAGATAATCAGTTCATCGGTCAGGCCTTCCGGAATTCCTATTTTTTCTGCTGTCTTCACACCGAATGAAGGCATGGCGCAAATACTGATTCCCGCGTCAGTAGCGGCCCACACTCGTCCGTCGGGGGTACTGGTGATAGCATAAACATCGTCGCTGCCCAGACCATCGTCGCGCCTGTTGAAATTGAATAGCCGGTTCTGCTTCCAGACATATACGCCTTCTCCGTAGGTGGAAAACCACAGGCCACCTTTGCCATCGCTGCAGAATCCGGTTACCGGAGCAGCGGGCAGTCCCTCCTCTGGCGACCACAAAACGAGAGAAGGAGCATTGGCAAGATCTGTTTCCACATCACCGGAGGGAACAGGAATAGTTGCCCCGGCTGGTCTGATAGTCGCTATTTTCCCGTTCTGATAACCCACGTAGAGCAGCCCTTCATGTTCAAAAATGGCTGAAACCGGGCTTTCTTTTGCCTCTTCCGGACCTTTGACCGGCGCGAAATTCAATCCGTCGAAGCGATAGACATTGCCTGCTGTCCCCAGCCAGAGCCAGCCGCCGGCAGTGTGGCAGATTGCACTGAACTGAATATTTCCGTAGTTGGTTGTCGGATAAAAGCGCACGAGGGGTGTCTGGGCAGTGGTCAGTGCACAAACGCAGGAGAAAGCGAATATTTGTACGAGCTTGATCAAGACGGTTACTTCGTCAGGACGGCTTCTACCGACACCTGAATTTCTTCGGCGATTTTTTGATGGACAATTCTCGGAATGGCGATATTGTGATCGGCTACCGGTACAGTAAAAGTACTGCGAACAAACAATTTGCCACCCTTGTTTTCGAGCTGACATTTAAGAATACGTTCCTGTTCGACGCCGTGAATATTCAGTTTCCCTTTGGCGCGTACTGTTTGCGGTCCCTGCTGCTGAAAATCAACCTGTTCAATAATCCTGCCGGTAAAAGTGGCCTTCGGGTAAACGGTACTTTCCAGGTAGTTTTCGTTGAAGTGTTCCTGCTGGAGCGGTGAGTTGAAGCCCTCGAAGTAACGCACCTCAACCGTCCAGGCAAAAGACTGGCTGGCCGGATCAATTACACCGCGGAGTTTATTGCATCCTGCTTCAATCACCTCGAGTGTAGCCGTTGATTTCAGGTTTATTTTGCCGTTTTCACACCTGTAAACGGCTGTTTGCGAGAATATCGCCACAGGCAGCAGCAGAGAAACAAACAGGACAGCTTTCATAATTTACCGATTTATACCGCAGCAGTTCAGCCTCCGATGGTAGCCATGGATGCACCGTGTTCAGCGGCATTCTTTTCTGCCTCCCATCCGTCGCGCGGACGTTGGCGGAAGGCCTGCAGCAGTTGTTCCGTCAGCCCGGCATCGTCTGCACCCGCGCGCATGAGATCGCGGATACTCAGCACACCGCCGTCGTACAGGCAGGTCTTCAGCATCCCCTGAGGCGTTACGCGAATCCGGTTGCAGGTGCCGCAGAAGCTGCGTGTCCAGGCTGCAATCACACCGAGCCGGCCCTGCATTCCAGGGGCCTGGTAGTTGGCCGAGGTGGATTCCGGCGCATCGGTGCAACGGGTCAGCGCCGGCCAGCGTTCTCTGAGTGTGTCGAGTATTCTGACATGGTTCCATGCCGGAATACCGGTGCCATGATCACCTCCGTTGAACGGCATTTCTTCGATAAAACGCATATCAAGCGGATATATTTCAGCCATTTCTGCCAGCGGGATGATATCGCTGTCGTTCACCCCGTCCATAACAACGGCATTGATTCTGACCCGGAAGTCATTATCGAGCAGCATGTGAAGTGTTTCCATAACGGCCGGGAGTTCATCCCTGCGAGTGATCTGAAAGAACCGTTCGCGGTCAAGCGTGTCGAGACTGAGGTTAACAGACCGGATACCCAGTGATTTCAGTTGCGGAACGAACTGAGCAGTTGCCACACCATTGGTAGTGAGGCCCACCTCCTTTATTCCGCTGATGCCGACCAGTTTGTCCAGAAAGTGCATCATATCCCGCCTGACCAGAGGCTCACCGCCGGTGATACGCACCTTTTCTATACCCAGTGCAGCAAGAATCCTGCACAGTCGCAGCATTTCTTCGTAAGTCAGCAGATCCGATCTCGACAGCCAGTTCAGTCCGTGCTCGGGCATACAGTAGGAGCACCGCAGGTTGCAGCGATCAGTGACTGCCAGGCGGAGGTAGGTAAGCGGCCGGTTGTGGTTATCGAAAAGCAAGGTGTCCGAAGGGATGTAATAATTGCAAAGATAGGGGAGCAGCGGATAATCGCCTGAAGCATTTTTTGTAGTAAACTTGCGTCGGAAAACAATTTGGGTATTTGACGGTTTCAGAAAAGGAGTTCAACACAAACCTGCAAGATGGAAGTCTACGGAAAAATTCTGCTTATTGCGATGCCAGCTTTTCTGGTACTTGTTCTTTTTGAAAAGTGGTACGGCTGGTTTCGCGGGCGCGACACCTATGGCCATCTGGACATGATTTCCAGCCTGAGCTCGGGTATTACCAACGTGGTGAAAGACGTTCTCGGGCTGAGTGTGTCCATCCTGTCGTATCGCTGGCTGGTGGACCGGGTGGCGGTGTACAAGGTGGAGGATACATTCATGACGTACCTGATAGCCTTTGTAGCCCTCGATTTTTCCGGCTACTGGACACACCGTCTAGCCCATGAAATCAATTTTTTCTGGAACAAGCACGCCATACACCACAGCAGCGAGGAGTTTAACCTCGCCTGTGCGCTCCGACAGAGCATTTCATCATTTGTACATCTTTTCACAGTTTTTCTGCTGCCTGCGGCACTGCTGGGTGTTCCGCCGCAAGTCATTGGCATTGTGGCTCCCCTGCACCTGTTCGCCCAGTTCTGGTATCATACCCGCCACATCGGCAAGATGGGCTTTCTGGAGCATATCATTGTTACTCCGTCGCATCACCGGGTACACCATGCCATCAATCCGGAGTACCTGGACAAGAATCACGGACAGATTTTCATATTCTGGGACAAGCTTTTCGGTACCTTTCAGGAAGAGCTACCGGAAGTGCCACCGGTTTACGGTATCACGCGTCCTGTGCGGACGTGGAATCCCATCAGGATCAATTTTATGCACTTGTGGCTGCTGATAAAGGATGCCTGGAGAGCTGGCAGCTGGCGCGACAAGCTGAGAATCTGGTTTATGCCCACGGGCTGGCGTCCCGCGGATGTGGACCGGAAATATCCGGTGGATAAAATCGAGGATGTTTACCATTTCGAGCGTTATGCGCCTCCTGTTTCAGGGCTTTTGAAAGCCTGGTCGGGCGTACAGATGGCTTCTGTCTTTCTGTTCGTCATGTATATGTTTGGCAATCTGGCCTCTATCGGTTCGCCGGGCATCTTTATTTACGGTGCTTTTGTATTCCTGTCGGTACATGCCTACACGGAGTTGATGGACAGAAACCGGTACGCAATCTGGTGGGAGATACTGAAGAATCTGTTCGGTCTGGTACTGATTGTGAACAGCGGCGACTGGTTCGGACTAAACAGCCATGTTCCCGGCGGTTCACTGGTGATAGCCGGCTGGTTTGTTCTGACAACCCTGATTACATACTGGTTTGTAATACGCGAAACAGAAAAAAAAGTGCCGGAGTTACAGATATAACTCCGGCACGGTTACTTGTCTGTGGGCAACTACTGACCTTTCCGGCCCTTTCCGCCCTGTTTTTTTCCGGCCTTTCCGTTGTTCTTTTCACCGGCTTTTCCTGCCTGATACTCAGCTTTGCGGGCTTCTCGCCTGGCCATCATTTCATCATATTTTTTAGCCTGTTCTGCATTCAGGGCTGCTTTGTGAGCCTTTGAGCGTTCAGTGCGCAGCTTTTGCATCTCCTCGCGCTGGTCTTCCCTGAGGCCTTTCGCCTTGGCGCGGTATGCTTCATTGGCCTTTTTGAATTCGGCTTTCTGCTCTTCGGTCAGATTGAGTTCGCGGGCCATTTCGTCCTCACCCGCCTGTTGACGGGCTTCCACATCA
>CAIYFY010000414.1 GCA_903925535.1 uncultured Bacteroidota bacterium
ATATGCGGAACAAGTTCGCTGTCAGTTCCGATAACTACGAGGAGGCCAACAAGGAGCAAAATACCAATATTATCAGACAAAAACTGTCAGACCCCTGGCGTTTTGACCGCGAAGAGCATATTTTTGTCCCGAACTGGATGCGCGTGGAACCGGTGGATCAGCGGATTAATACGGAAAGTCTGCACTTTATGAGCGCATGGGGCCGCTATCTCAAAAATTTCTTCAATAAAAGGGGACACCCGGATTTCAGAGGCGAACGCGTCAATGAACTCACGAAGGATATTCTGATGGTGCTGGGGAAGAAGGGTTATCTCGCAGAGAACAAGACGCTGTGCCCGGTTCCGTTGTATCGGTTGCCCATTGACCGTATCCTATGGGTGGCAGGCGACCGCCGTACAGTGTATCACGACCGGATCAGGCTGCGTTTGCGCGACGACAAACCGCTCGAACCCAACCTGTTTTTTCAGGAATTTTATACCCAACCGCTCGACCAGATCAAATACCGCCGCGCCGGCGAACACACCGGTCAGCTCAAAAATGAAAAAAGGCAGTTGAACGAGGCATCCTTCCGTCACGATGAGCATATTCCGAAATCGGCAAGGCTCTCTGCGCTGTTCTGTTCGCCAACCATGGAGCTCGGTATTGATATCCGCGAGCTGAATACGGTTCACTTGCGCAATATCCCACCCAGCCCCGCCAATTATGTGCAGCGGGCGGGCCGGGCAGGTCGCAGTGGTCAGGGTGCCCTGGTACTCGCCTTCTGCGGTAATCAGAGTCCGCACGACAGGTACTACTATGATCACCAGCGTGAAATGGTGCACGGGGTGGTCACACCGCCCAGCCTCGATCTGTCGAATGAGGAGCTCTGGCGTACGCACGCGCACTCGATGTACCTCGCTGCCTGTGCGCTCGACAACTTCGACGGTTCGATAGCACAACTGCTCGATACCGAACACGAGGGTTACCCCATCCGGCCGGAAGTAGCCGCCAAACTGCAGCTTGGCGAGCGGGCCCGTATGGCGCTCGTTGAAAAGGTACTGCTGATTGCCCGCGCTTCCATGGAGCAGTACGGGCGCCCGCGCTGGTACCACGATGACTGGGTGGCTCAGGTAATCAGCCGGGCACCGCAAAGTTTCGACCGGGCGTTCGACAGGTGGCGAAATATGTTGGGCGAGGCAAAATCGGCCATCAATCGTGCCACGCTGATTTACAACAGGCTGGGTATCATATCCCGCAATCACCCGGACTACAAGAATGCCAAAAACGAGCAACGCATGGCCGAAGAGCGGCATGAGCAGCTCATGAATAACGTAAAATCCGAACAAAGCGAGTTTTCCCCTTACCGTTATCTCGCCTCAGAGGGTTTCCTGCCCGGATATAATTTCCCGCGTCTGCCGCGCAGGCTCTGGCTGGAAAGTTCTACCACTGCCGCCGATGCCATCTCCAGACCCCGCCTGCTGGCACTCACGGAATTTGGTCCCCAGAACACTATCTATTATGATGGCCAGAAATATCAGGTGAATACCATGATGCAGGGATTCGACCGGGAAGGTGCGGTTTTGCAGGAAGCCAAAATTTCAAAAAAATCAGGATTTATCCTGCTCGGTCACGAAGCGAGAACGGACACAGACCCGTTCTCCGGCGCCGACCTGAGCCACAACGGC
>CAIYFY010000415.1 GCA_903925535.1 uncultured Bacteroidota bacterium
AAACAGGGCAGCCTGAGCCTGACCTCTATGCAGGTCGGCCTGCCGGTGTCCGTTACGCTGCCCGTCACAAGATTCGGCTTCATGACGGTGGGCGCAACTCCTGCGTTCGGTCAACGTTCTTTCGGAACGGAAAAACTGACTTTTGACTCCCAGTGGAATAATCGTATCTATGACCCACAGGCACCCACGCACGAAAACCAGCTGTTTCAAAGTCAGAGTTTGAAGTATTTCGACTTCAGTGCCGGATTCAACCTGCGACTGCAATCTCCCCTCAAACGATCCAAACTCGATATCGGCGGTGGCATTCACCATCTCAACCGTCCTTACCACGATTTCTGGTCGGCATCACTCAATAATCCGGGCAATGTCAGGCTGCACAACAGAAAGGTGGTGCATGCCAGTGCACTTGTACAGCTGTCCCATAACTACGACCTGGTTGTTCAGGGGATGTACCAGCGTCAGGGAGGATATCGCGAAGCTGTATATGGAGCGGGCCTCCGTATGCACCTGAACAGGAACCTGTACAGGGAGATGGCTCTGCAGATCAGTCTCGACTTCCGCCACCATTTCCGCGATGCGCTGATTCCCCGTGTCGATTTTTTCTTCAAAACCTGGCAAATTGGCTTCTCTTACGATGTTACAGCCCTTTCTGAAGTCAAAACGATCACGAACAAACGCGGTGGGCCAGAGGTTTCTGTTGGTTATCGTCTTTACAAGGTCAAACCGATTCCGAAGTACAAGTCCTGCCAGCTTTTCTGATTTAATCCTCTCCCGCCCGACGGGCTGATCAAGTACTCGAGCAATTATGTCTTTCAAAATGACCCTCAGGCAGAAGAGCATATTAACGGTCGCATTCCTGCTGATGTCCCGGTTACTTCCGGGACAAATAGGTATTTCCGACCGTATAAATCAGGATTATGAACGCGGCCCCTCTTTCGAAGCGCTGGAGCAGGCCGCACGGAATGAAGTCGAAAGGGGGAATTATTTTGGCGCCATGCGCTACTACCAAACGTTGCTGAAAGCAGAACCGCTCAACGCAAGGGTTCTCGCCGCATATGGCGAAGCTGCCGTCAGTTATGCAGCGCTCGATAGTGCCGAAGTGGCTTTTCAGACAATCGTGGACAATAAACTCGCCGGTCCGGACGGCCTTGCGTTCCTTCGCCTGGGAGAGGTAAAATACCGAATGGGCAAGTATGCCGAGGCGGCAAAGGTTTACAGGCGGTTTTTGTTTGAAGACAAACCCGCCGGAGCTGCCGAATCGTCAAAGCTGACTGCTGAAAAAAGACTGGAAGATTGCGAATGGGCCGTTAACGCCATGGCAAATCCTGTTACTGAACCGGATCTTTTCAATCTGCTCGACAGCAATATAAACACACCACAGTTTTCCGAACATGCACCTTATCTGCTCGGCGACAGGCTTTATTTCTCGTCACCACGCTTTCCGTTTCTGTCCGACAGGGTGTTCCCGCGCCGGAGCCTGAACAAGGTGATGTCGGCCGGCG
>CAIYFY010000416.1 GCA_903925535.1 uncultured Bacteroidota bacterium
CTGATTGTGGATGAACTTAAAACAATCGCGCCAGCCGGTACGGATATCACGCTGACGAGAATCAGACTCAATCCGGCTAACCCGGTGGAATACGACCCCTACATCGAGCTGCCAGCTGAAGATCTGAGGGAAAAGCCTGTTATCATCGTTGATGACGTCGCCAATACGGGCCGAACTGTCTTTTATGCTGTGCAACCCCTGCTCAGCGTCATTCCGGCAAAAGTGGAAGTAGCCGTACTGGTTGACCGTACACACAAGTCCTTTCCCATCAAGGCTGATTATGTGGGTATATCCCTGGCTACTACCATGCTCGACAATATTGATGTCCAGATTCACGAAAAAGGAAAGATGGTCGTCAACCTGGCATAAAAACAATTGTTTTAAAATAAAATAATTGTTTTAAATTTGCACCCCTTGACTTAAAAAACGTTTGAATGACAGAAATCAAATATACGGAAGATGAGGTAAAAACCCTTGACTGGCGCGAGCATATTCGCCTGCGCCCCGGTATGTATATAGGGAAGCTGGGCGATGGCGCCTCTCCCGATGATGGCATCTATGTACTGCTGAAGGAGGTTCTCGATAACTGTATTGACGAGTTTGCCATGGGCTATGGCAAGACTGTTGAAATTGTTCTCAACGAAAACGGAGTCAGTGTGCGCGACTTTGGTCGCGGTATTCCGCTTGGGAAAGTGGTGGATGTTGTTTCCAAAATCAATACAGGCGCCAAATACGACAGCAAGGCATTCAAAAAATCGGTCGGCCTCAACGGGGTTGGTACCAAGGCTGTCAATGCGCTGTCAGAGTATTTCAAGGTCACCGCATTCCGCGACGGACAGTGCAAAACGGCCGAGTTCAATTTCGGCAATCTCAAAAAAGAGAGCAAACTCGAACCTACCAAAGAGGAAAACGGTACGCTGGTTTCATTCAAGCCCGATAACGGTCTATTCAGAAATTACCGCTGGGTACCTGAATATGTGGAACAGCAACTCTGGAACTATGCCTACCTCAATGCCGGACTGAAAATTCAGTTCAACGGAAAAACCTTCGTATCAAAAAATGGCCTGCTCGATCTGCTGGAAAAGAAAACCGGTACCGAGGTAATCCGATACCCAATTATTCACCTGCGCGGCGAAGATGTGGAAATCGCGCTCACTCACGGAAACCACTACGGCGAGCAGTATTACTCTTTTGTAAACGGCCAGAACACCACCCAGGGCGGTACGCACCTCAATGCTTTCCGGGAAGCACTGGTCAAAGTCGTACGAACTCACTTCAAAAAGGAATACGACGCCAAGGATATCCGGGAAAGTATCATCGCTGCCGTCAGTGTGCGCGTGGAAGAGCCCGTTTTTGAAAGTCAGACCAAAACCAGACTGGGCTCCGAACGCATGTCGCCCGACGGACAGGCTGTACGTACCTTTATGTCAGACTTCCTGACCAAGGCGCTCGACGATTTTCTCCACAAAAATCCGGAAGTAGCCAAAGCCATGCAGGTGCGCATTCAGCAAAGCGAACGCGAACGCAAGGATCTGGCAGATATTAAAAAGACCGCCAACCAGCGCGCAAAAGCAGCAGCTGTTCATAACAAGAAACTCCGCGACTGCCGTTATCACCTGAACGAGAAAGGTACGGATGAACTGAAACTGGGAACCACGCTGTTCATCACCGAGGGCGACTCGGCAAGCGGATCTATCACAAAAGCCCGCAATACAGATACACAGGCCGTATTCTCCCTGCGCGGAAAACCCCTTAACTGCTACGGACTCACCAAAAAAATCGTCTATCAGAACGAGGAATTCAATCTGCTCCAGCACGCACTCAATATCGAAGACTCACTCGACGATCTCCGGTACAACCGCGTTGTCATAGCTACCGATGCCGATGTGGATGGTATGCACATCCGGCTGCTTATGCTCACTTTTTTCCTGCAGTTCTTCCCCGATCTGGTGAGAAACGGTCATTTGTATATCCTGCAGACACCATTGTTCCGCGTACGCGATAAACAACAGACGTTTTACTGTTACTCGGAATCCGAAAAACAGGGGGCAATCAAAAAACTGCGCGGGAAACCCGAAATAACGCGATTCAAGGGCCTCGGGGAGATATCACCCGGGGAATTCGGCGCCTTTATCGGCGAAGATATACGCCTGGATCCCGTTATCCTGCCTGAAGATACCAAGCTGGATCATGTGCTGGACTACTACATGGGCAAAAATACCCCCGAACGACAGGACTTTATCATCGAAAACCTGAGGGTAGAGCTGGACGTGGCCGAAGAACAGGAAGCCGCAGCAGCAGGATAGTGGCTATTGTCTGCCGGAACTGGAAATGTCAGGACTTGTCTTTCCAGTGGGCACCGAATCGCTCCACCAGTACGTTATCGTAGTAGTCGGCTTTCTTCGACAAATCGGCAAGCAGAATCCGACCAGTCTCCTCGTCCAGATACTGCTCAAAAATAAGGAACGAAAGCACAATGTCTCTGTCATGTAAACTGAGCGACAGTCCGCTATTGTTGTAATTCTCTCTCAGAAGGTACTCGTACAAGGGCTTGATATTGTCACCCGGCAACTCGCACAGAACGGCCTCTGCGTAAATTCTCCCCGATTTTTCGTGGTAGATAATATGTATCGTGGCACTACCCTCCTTGATCTCCCATGAATTATGACCCGACCGGCACAATCCCACGTCATGCCCCATGCGCCCGATCATGCGCTCTATGGTTCTGGCGGGTCCCGATGGAATATATTCATCCACCTGATGCGGCAACTGAACCCTGTGACCGCACTTACCGCACAGCCGCTCGTTTTCTATGGCCGTCTCCGTGACCACCGCCATGCACCCGATACAGCGGGCCGACATAACGGCTCCCGCATTTTCAAAAGCAGCCAGTGTATCAGCCAGAAACCTGACAGGCAATGAAAAGCCTGTGTTGTCGCCCTCCCTCATGACAAAGGTGTTAATACCCACAACGTCTCCATCCGTGTCAACCAGCGGTCCGCCACTGTTCCCCGGATTGAGCGCCGCATCTATATGCAGGTAGGGTATTCCATTCATGTTTTCCGAGGTATTCGAAATAACACCGCTCTTGGCAGAAAATTTGAGTCCGAACGGATGTCCGATCGCCGTCACCTTGTCCAGCGCCTTCAGTGTTTTATCCACCCCGAGACGCACGACAGGGAGCAC
>CAIYFY010000417.1 GCA_903925535.1 uncultured Bacteroidota bacterium
ACTCTGAAGTCCTAACGGTCGCAGCGGGTGCGGGGTCGGGAGACCCGCGCACAGCAGGGGCTGGGCCGGACGAGAGGATTTGCCCCTGCCGCGTCGTGTCGCTGATTGCGGATGGGGCGGCGGGTTCGGTGCCCGTGCCGGACGGCTCGACCAGCGGTTCGCCGCGGCGCAGGGCGTCGGCTTCGCGGTACAGGCGGATCAGGTTTGCGCCGGCGGCAAAGGGCTGCAAGGCGTCGACGACCTCCTGCGGCGTGGCGAAACGCGACTCGCGGTCTTTGGCCATCATCCGCTCGACGACTGCCTCCAAGTCGCCCGGCAGGTCCGCACGCAGCAGGCCGAGCGGCGGTGGCGTGTCCCGCAGGTGGCCCATGATCTTCTCCATGTTGTTCTTGTACTTCGGGCCGCTGAAGGGCGGTTTGCCGGAGAGCAGCTTGTACAACGTGCAGCCCAGGCCGTAGATGTCCGCGCGGATGTCGGCCGTGTGGCTGTCGGTGGCTTGCTCCGGAGCCATGTAGTCGGCCGTGCCCATCGCGGTGCCGGAGGTGGTCATCTCGCCGCGATTGGCTTCGGCGTTGGCCTCACCGCCGCTGAGCCGGGCCAAGCCGAGGTCCAGGAGCTTCACTTGGCCGCCGGGCGTGAGGATCGCATTGGATGGCTTGATGTCCCGATGTACCAAGCCGTTTTCGTAGCGGAGTGCATTTCCCGTTGCTACCACAGTTCCTCCATCCTGTGCAAACTGCCTGACCTTGTCGGCCGACAGTTTACTGTAGTTGCCGTCCGGAATGATCAGTACATTGTATCTGGACAGGTTCAGTCCGTTGAAACGGTCTGTATCTACCAGCGTAGCCGGAATCTGGTAGCGGGTATCAAGCAGGTGCCAGGCTTCTCCTGATTCCGAAACGGAGACGCCGTCGCCTGTGAGCAGGAGTATTTTGGGTTGCCTTGCTACCGGAAACTGACTGCTGCCGAGGTCGGGTCCGGTCGGAGTGAGTCCGTTTTCAATAGCGGTTACCCGGGCTCCCATCTCCGCTACTTCGTTTATCAGGCGCGAAAAATCCCGGGCAGCTACACTTTGCCGGTCGGCGGCCAGTACCAGCGTGCCCTGCCGGAAGCTGTGTCCGTCGGCAGTGAACGGCTCCATGGCCACGCGTACGCGGGCGCCCGAGCGCAGGAGGTGGGCGGCTATACGCGGGAAATCGTATCCCTCCGGCGACACTGCGAAAGCAAACGGAACAATGTCGCCCGGCGGCGGTGCTGGTTTTTGCAGCTCGTTCTTGCCCTTTTCCTGTGTTTTTATGGAAGCAATCTCTTTTCCCGTAACAGGCTGCCATTCCAGACCAAAGGCATCAGGCAGTGTCCAGGCCGAGATATCGTAGAAAATACTGTCGCTAAAAGTGGTCTGACGCTCAAAGATACCTCTTATGAGCCTGTACTGCGGCTGCTGGCACGACACAAACACCGTATTGTCCGCGCGGAATATTTTTCCGCCGGCGGAGTAGTCCTGCGAGAGGCGTGATGACCTGATTTTGTGCATCCCCAGTATGTCCAGAAACGCTGCCGAGGCGGCATCCTCGTCAGTGAACAGATATCCTTTCACTGCAGCCTTTGACGCTTCTTCGAGCGCCGACTGGTAAAATGAGTAGAGATACTCGTTGAGCTCCACGCGCATATCGCCAACGGCCTGCAGTGAAGACAGCGAAGCATATACCTGATTCCGGATAGTGAAAGGAAAGGTTAGCAGACCGTTGTCAGTTTCCTGGGCGGTACCGCGGCTGCTGGCCTGTTCGAACAGGATACCGATGCAGCCCTGGGCATCCGGATAGGTAGACCCCTTGCCGTAGTAGAAGTCGTCGAAGTTTTCACCGGTATAAAACAGTATTTTCTTTTCGGAGAGCAGTTTTGCGTGATAGGTAGCAATTTTGGCTGTCAGTTCCTGATTCCTGGCAGGTGTGATGGGATTCACGCGGCTTGGCACGCCCGGCTGGAAGAAAAACGTGGAGTTACTGCCCATTTCGTGGTGATCGGTCAGTACGTTGGGTCTCCATTCCTGAAAAAGAGCCACTCTGCCTACTGATTCGGGCTGACGAGCCACCAGCCAGTCGCGGTTCAGATCGAAGCCGTAGTGATTGGTGCGGCCACGCGGCCAGGGCTCATTGTATTCGTTGCCTGCCGGATCTGCCGACAGGGTTTTTGACTTGTTGGTATTGACCCAGTTGGCAAAACGCTGGAG
This sequence comes from uncultured Bacteroidota bacterium, assembly GCA_903925535.1. Classification (GTDB taxonomy): domain Bacteria; phylum Bacteroidota; class Bacteroidia; order Chitinophagales; family Saprospiraceae; genus M3007. The sequence continues at coordinate 2,231 of CAIYFY010000417.1, forward strand.
CCCGTCCGGATTAAAACAGGGATCGAGAAGAATCACCGTATTTTTAAGGAGTTGCGTCAGTTCCTGCGATTGTCCTGCGGCGAGATAATACGCTACCAGCATGGATGCATGATCGCCGCTGGCCTCGTTTCCGTGGATGGAGTAGCCCATGTAATACACGGCCGGCGTCTCCTTCAGGTTGGGCTTGCCGGCTCCTTCAGGGTCAAACAACTGCTGTCGTGCCGACTTGATATCATTCAGGCGGGTAAAGTTGGATGGATCCGTGATAGTCAGACAGACCAATGGCCTGTTCTCGTGCGAACGACCGTATTCCTGCAGCGAAATGCGGTCGCTGGCGGCATCGAGTGCGCGCATATATCCGATCAGCTGATCGTGCGAGGTATGCCATTCGCCCACCTCATACCCCAGCCATGATGCGGGGGTAGGTATGTTCTGGTCACACCTGACGTCGGAGGGAAGGTAGTAGTCGAGGGTGGGTTTTTGCTGGGCCAGTGCAGGCGCACACAACAAGAGCAGTAATACGATGCGAAAGAAGGGCAGTTTCATGTAATTGTTCAGAAGAATCAGTCGTGTGGCACGGAGCCTGCCGCTGAAATGAGTAATAAACCTTGGTGTTTCCGGACTGGATCCTGGATGGCAGGCCG
>CAIYFY010000418.1 GCA_903925535.1 uncultured Bacteroidota bacterium
AACCAGATTTGTAATTGACGGAATTTCCCTGGAGAACGAACTCAGCGGGGTGCTGTATCACTCCATCGGAGTAAACGGAGCCAAATTTATGGATTTCGCACGTGCCAGGTATTTTGCCCGGCAGGTAGCTGCCCTCGAACCGGATCTGATCATTTTTTCATTTGGCACCAATGAGGGTCAGGGTAACACACCTGCAGAATACCTGCTGTTCACCATGAATACCCTGATTAACAAGGTAAAAGATTACTCCCCGGCAGCGCAGATTATGCTGACAACCCCCGCCGACTCGTACCTTCGCGGCAAGGGGTTCAATCCTTATCTGAGTGACGTGAGCAGGAACATCAGACAGTTTGCCAGTGAAAAAGGGTATGCTCTCTGGGATCTTTACCAGATCACAGGCGGCGAAAAATCGGCTGCAGCCTGGAAATCCGGCGGATTGATGTCGTCCGATTCAGTGCATTACTCCAAAACCGGTTATGCTGTACAGGGCAAACTGCTCTATCAGTCCATCATCAGGGCCTACAATGCCTTCGCAGAATCAAAACAATGATTTTTACGCTCGAACCTAACGAAATCAGACTGCTTGAACATGTCGGCCGCTGTGCTGCAGAACTCGGGGTTCCCGCGTACGCAGTGGGCGGTTATGTGCGCGACCGGCTGCTTGGAAGACCCACCAAAGATATTGATATCGTTTGCGTAGGAGACGGAATACAACTGGCTAATCAGGTGGCCAACGGAATTTCACCGCGCCCCAAAGTCGCTGTTTACAGCCGCTTTGGAACTGCCATGCTCCACTATGAAAATATTGAAGTCGAATTCGTAGGCGCAAGGAGGGAAAGCTACCAGTCAGACAGCCGGAAGCCGGATGTTGAACTCGGCACACTGGAAGACGACCAGAACCGGCGCGATTTCACCATCAATGCCATGGCAATCAGTCTGCAGGAAGGCTCTTTCGGACAAATTGTGGATCCGTTTGACGGTATGAAACACCTCGAGGAACGCGTCATAAAAACGCCGCTTGAACCCGGCAAGACGTTCTCCGACGATCCGCTTCGCATGATGCGTGCCATTCGCTTTGCTACCCAGCTCGGCTTTTCCATTGATCCCGAAACATTCAGCGGCATCAAAGAATACAAAAACAGGATTAATATCATCTCCAAAGAGCGAATAGCTACCGAACTGGAGAAAATCCTGCTTAGCCCGAAGCCATCTGTCGGCTTTAACCTGCTCTTCGACGCAGGACTGCTGCAGATCATTATGCCCGAGGTGGCAGCGCTGCAGGGCGTGGAAGACCGGCAGGGGCGCGCGCACAAGGACAATTTTTACCATACACTGGAAGTGCTCGATAACGTCTGCAAGAAAAGCAACAACGTCTGGCTGCGGTGGGCAGCACTGCTGCACGATATCGGAAAGCCGCCAACCAAGAAATTTGACAAGGAGGCCGGCTGGACTTTCCACGGACATGAGTGGAAGGGAGCAATCATGGTACCTCCCCTGTTCAGAAATCTGAGGCTCCCGCTCGATCAAAAGCTCGAATATGTAAAAAAACTGGTTATGATGCACCTGCGGCCAATTTCTCTGACCCGGGAGGAGGTAACCGACAGTGCTGTTCGCCGTCTCATTTTTGAAGCCGGAGAAGACCTCGACGATCTCATGATTCTGTGCGAATCAGATATTACCACCAAAAATCCGAAAAAAATGTCGCGTTATCTGGAAGGCTACGAATACCTGAAAGAACGCATGTCGCTGGTGACTGAGGCCGACAGGCTCAGACTCTGGCAGCCACCCATTACAGGAGAAATCATCATGAAAACCTTCGGACTCAGTCCGTCGAAAGAGGTAGGGGTTATCAAAACAGCGGTAAGGGAAGCCATTCTCGACGGTGAAATACCCAACGAAATGGCAGAGGCATTCAACAGGATGGTAGAAGAGGGAAGAAAACTGGGTCTGAAGCCCATAGCATAATCAATGGCCGCCGTCGGCATCGGAGCTGCGCTCCAGTATGAACTTGAAGCGGTTGGGAAGCACCCGGAAACGGTCGCCCAGCCAGCGCTCCAGTGTGATGGCTGCCAGCGCATAACCGGCAGAAACCCCCGGGACAGGTATCAAAACAACCACCACAAAAGGGAGCAGCCTTGGCATGTCCTTTAATTGCCTAAGGGCCTCATCCAGTTCTTCCTGCGTTGGTTGCCGGTCTGTTGGAATTAGGCGCAATTTACCCGTACCTTGACGGCCGAATACTTCCAGCATTTTTCGGGTGTCCTCACCCTCCATCACGAGAGCCCAGAACATTCTGCGGGGAAGACGGATAAATTCTTTGAGTTTCATAGCCACAAAAGTACAGATATTCAACTTTTGCCATGCACCCTTTTGCACATATTCACCATGCAACACGCCGCCAGTTCCTCCGGCAGTGCGGATTCGGACTCGGTGCACTTGCACTGGGCAGTCTGACAGGCAGTTGCAACTTGTCTGGTGAAAAAACTCCTGCCTTCACAGATCTGACCAATCCGCTCGCTCCGCGACCTCCCGCCTTCCCGGGAAAAGCCAGGGCGGTGATTTATCTCCACATGGCAGGTGCCCCTTCACAACTGGAACTCTTCGACTTTAAACCGGAACTGGCCCGCCTCGACGGCCAGGACTGTCCGCCGTCGCTGATGGAAGGTAAAAAGTTTGCCTTCATACGGGGAATACCCAAAATGCTGGGCCCTCAGGCCTCCTTCAGCCAGCACGGCCAGTCGGGAGCCTGGATCAGCAACTACCTGCCACATCTGCAAACAGTGGCCGATGAACTCGCTTTCCTGAAAGCGGTACAAACCGATCAGTTCAATCACGCACCCGCGCAACTGCTCATGCACACGGGCAGCGCGCGACTGGGCAGACCCAGCATTGGATCATGGGTTACCTACGGACTGGGCACAGAGAACGCCAACCTGCCCGGTTTTGTCGTACTGACCTCTGGCGGTAACAATCCGGATGCAGGAAAAAGTGTGTGGGGAAGCGGCTTCCTGCCCTCCGTCTACCAGGGCGTTCAGTGCAGAAGTGCCGGTGACCCCGTACTTTTCCTGAATAATCCGGACGGAATATCCGGAGATATACGAAAAGCCAGTATCGAAGCCATCAATGAAGCCAATGAGCTAGCCCGACAGGAATCCGGCGATCCGGAAACTGCCACCAGGATTGCACAGTACGAAATGGCATACCGGATGCAGATCGAAGCACCGGAAGTTATGAATATAGACAATGAACCTCCACATATACATGAACTGTACGGGATACAACCCGGAAAGGCATGCTTCGCCAATAACGCCCTGCTCGCCCGGAAACTGGTGGAAAAAGGCGTGCGGTTTGTACAACTGTTCGACTGGGGATGGGATACCCACGGGACGGGCGCCGATCTGGCAGTGGATATTGGACTGGTAAACAAGTGCCGGGAAACAGACCGCGCAATAACAGCCCTGCTGCTCGACCTGAAACAGCGCGGACTCCTGGAGGAAACCCTCGTGGTCTGGGGTGGTGAGTTCGGCAGAACACCCATGATGGAAAACCGGAACGGCATTGAAATGCCCTTCAAAGGACGCGACCACCATACAGAAGCATTTACCATGTGGATGGCCGGCGGCGGTATTAACGGCGGCATCTCGCACGGAGAAACTGACCCGGTAGGGTTCAGTGCTGTGTCCGGCAAAGTCAGTGTTTTCGATATCCAGGCCACCATCCTGAACCAGCTCGGCTTTGACCACGAGAAATTCACCTTTCCTTTTCAGGGAAGATCATTCCGGCTGACCGATGTAAGTGGTAATGTCATCAGGGAAATCGTCGCATAGTAACTGCACATTTTTTTACCTTGCGCGCTCAATTTCTGATTATGCGCTCACTTCTTCTTTCTGTTCTGTTCTGTGCCCTTTCATCCAGAGGGGTATGTCAGGAGCCCTCCAAACAGGAACTCCATCCCTGCGGTGCTCCAGCCGGCGTATCCGGTTTTCTGGAGAAATACCGGAAAAGCCCGTGGCTTTACGCCCAGCCTGAATCGGGCGATACGCTCTGGGTAGCTGTTCAGATTCATCTGTTGGCCAAAGACAGCGGCGCAGGACGAATTCCCTGGGATCGCTATCTGGCAGCATTCTGCCGCCTGAATCAGGATTTTGCGGAAAGCCGGATTCAGTTTTACATGAAGGAGCCCTGGAATCTGCTCAACAATACGGGCTGGCACACTCATTCCACCATTCCGCAGGGTATAGATATGATGCTGACCAATAATGTACAAGGCGCTCTGAATGCCTACTTCGTATCGGATCCTGCCGGCAACTGTGGTTACAATCTTCCGTACGGAGGGGTAGCCATCGCGCACGGGTGCGCGGGCCCCGATGACCACACCTGGGCCCATGAAATCGGTCACGCACTCAATCTGCCCCACCCCTTCATCGGATGGGAAGGGAAGACGTACAACTACAACACCCCCACCCCACAGGTACTCACCTACGATTACACCTATTTTCACGATACACTCGACACACAGGTACCTGCGCCACTCGATACCGCACTGGTAGAGTTTGTGAGTGGCGCCAACTGCGCAGTGGCCGCCGACCGGGTTTGTGACACAAAGCCTGACTACCTGAGCTACCGCTGGAACTGCAATCCGTCCACACAAATGAGCCCGGTCAAACAGAAAGATCCGAATGGCGTGGATTTCTACTCTGATGGCACGCTGTTTATGTCGTACGCCGATGATGCCTGCCAAAACAGATTCTCCGCCGAACAGATATCCATTATGCGGGCAACTCTGGCCACTGAAAAGGCCGACTGGGTAACTCCGGTCATGCAGCAGCAGCCGGTAACAGAACTTCCGGCACAACTGGAGCCGGTCATGGGACAAAACCAGCCGGTAACCGGAGCGCGGCTCGTGTGGAAGTCGGTACCCCACGCCACGCACTACGTGGTACAGGCATCCCGCATCCCCTCTTTCGGCTACAAGGAACTCGATATTGTCACGACCGATACCTTTGCTGTTTGCGGTTCCCTCACAGCCAATAAAACCTATTACTGGCGGGTAAAACCCTTTAATTACTGGCATGCCTGTCAGCCATTTACCGCCTCTGAAACATTTTTTACCAATCCTTCTTCCCAAACCGGTGAACCAGATGCCGATGGATGGCGTTGTTTCCCCAGTTTGATTGACAAAGAGTCCGTGCTCACG
>CAIYFY010000419.1 GCA_903925535.1 uncultured Bacteroidota bacterium
CAGCCCCGGCGCGCTGGGCCTGCTTGCCTCTTCGCCGGCGTCGCACGATCAGGTGAGGCCTACCGGGTTTTAGGTTCTAAGCCTCGCCCTAAACCCTAGACCCTTTGGCCCTGCTGCAGCCTGCTCCTTAATCCCCCACTGCCAGTAACCACCGTTGATCTCCCAGGTTGGTGTGAACGGATCGGCACAAGTGTTGGCAGCACCCAGATTGTGGCACATAAAGTCTCTGTAATCGGTAGCGTTCACTTTGGCACGACAGACATAATTCACACAGATATCCACCATACACGTCTGTCCACCGATATTCAGCGCAAAACTGGCAGTTCCGACGCTGGCAGGGGTACCTGTGATGGCATAAAACAAGTTACCCGAACCACTCTCAAAACTGCCTGCGCTCAGGGTGGCCGTGAGGCCGGTAACACCTGTGGAGGCAACCGTCTGTCCGTTGTGAAAACTGCCGTTGCCGCCGGTATAGGGCACACTGGCACTCACACCAGTGGCCGCCTGACCAGGGGTGAGCGTGCCGGTAACCGTAGCACTGCTGCAGCTCAACCCGCTAACAGTACCTGCTACCACCGTGAATGGAACTATACAGCTGAAATCTCCTGACGACAGGCTGAAACCTGCTACACCCGGTGATGACGGAACGCCAGAAAGCGTCCACGACAGGCTGCCTCCCCCAACAGCATAGTTGCCGGCGGAGAGGGTGGCCTCAAGACCCGTAATTCCTGTCGAAGCAGCAACTTGAGATTCATAAAACCCGCCGTTACCATCAGTATACGGAACACTGATCACAAGACCGGAAACCGAGGCGTTGGCACAGTCCAGCCCGCTGATGACGCCCGCCCTGCACTTAACACGCTCCCATTGCGGGACGGAGGGTGTACCCTGATTTATTTCAATGCAAACGGTGCTGGTATTGAAAATGAGCAGGCCCGTGGCAGGACTCACGATTGCATTGCGTTCGGCAGTACTGAGACGAGGCCACAAAAAACCCTTGTCGGTACTCTGCATATCCACTACAGCCGACGGCGCGGGAGTGGTGCCGCCTACAGTTATCTGTGCCGACACAGACAAAGGCACGAGCATCAGTAACGCTGCTATATATTGTATGACTGATTTTGTCATGTTACTTTTATTTTTTTCCCAATCAGGGATGTTTAACAATGAGAATATTTGCCAAATAGACGGATTATTCTGCGATACAGCGGACAGATAAGCCTGCGTCACGGAAGTAGTCAAAGGTGAAGGTGTCACTACTACCAGTGAAGCCAATGTACCCCGCATTGATTACAGCCTGCGTACTACTCCAGTAAGTACCGGTTTCGCCAAGATCGAACCGTGTACCATTGAATTTAGACCTATAGCCAGCCGCCGGAAGCATCAACTGATCCCCGAATTTTAATCCGGATCCGTAATTGGTGGCAGAGCTGACGAAGGAACCTGTTTGGGTTATGGTGTTATTGGCTAATACCCCACCCCACTGCACTTTCGTTGGTACCCGGTAACCCGACGGACAAGGGTCATTGGCCGTTTTGGAACCATCGTTCCAGGAACCATTCGGAGCACCAGTCGTATTCCAACCGCTTACAGGGCCGTCATTCGCATCGCCTGCACCGGGGCCGGTTGGTCCAGCAACTGCCTGAGCTAACCGGCCCCACTGCCAGTAACCACCGTTGATTTCCCAGGTTGGTGTGAACGGATCGGCACAAGTGTTGGCAGCACCCAGATTGTGGCACATAAAGTTTTTGTAATCGGTAGCGTTCACTTTGGCACGACAGACATAATTCACACAGACATTAACCGTGCATGTTTGCCCGCCGATATTCAGCGCAAAGCTGGTATTTCCGATGCTGGCCGGGGTACCCGTGATGATATACGACAAGTTACCCGAACCACTGACAAAGCTGCCTGTGCTCAGGGTGGCCGTCAGGC
>CAIYFY010000420.1 GCA_903925535.1 uncultured Bacteroidota bacterium
TAATCCTTCATTTGAAGTAAGGAATGAAGATATCCTTGAATCTGCTTCGAGATTTTCTCGACATCCATAAATCACCCTCGGAAATCGCCGACATACTGACATCGCTGGGACTTGAGTCGGAAGGATTTGAAACAGTTAAGACATCGCCTGCGGACCTCGACAAGGTCTTGACGGCCAGGGTTCTGACCTGTGAAAAAATACCTGATACCGATCACCTCTCTGCCACCACAGTAGATGCCGGCGATGGCGTTGTGCGCTCTGTCGTATGCGGAGCCCCCAATGTGGCTGCAGGCCAGATGGTCTTTCTGGCGATCCCGGGAGCCAATGTTTTCACCAAAGATGGCACACTCTTCACAATTGGCGAGCGCAAGGTACGCGGAGTAGCCTCTCAGGGTATGATTTGTGCCCAGGACGAGCTCGGGCTTGGTCACGACCATTCGGGCATCATTGTGCTGCCTGATGACACCCCTGCCGGAATCAGTGCGGCTGATTATTACGAGATGCCATCGGACGTAGTATTTGAAATTGGCCTGACTCCCAACCGGGCAGATGCCACCAGTCATATCGGCGTGGCAAAAGACATCCTCGCGTGGATGCGCGTGCACGAAGATCCGGAATCGGGACTTCGTGATTTGTCGTTTCTGACAAAGGGAAGTGAGAACATCCCTTCAGGAGCGGCTGCATTTCCTGCTGTTGTTGACAATACGGAAGCTTGTCCGCTGTATTCCGGTGTGGTGATAGAAGGAATACAGGTCGGAGAAAGTCCGGAGTGGCTTAAGAACCGGCTGCTGGCAGTGGGTCAGCGTCCGATCAACAATGTAGTTGACGTCACAAATTATGTTCGTCTGGAGTTGGGACAGCCCCTGCACGCCTTCGATCTGGACAAGGTCAGCGGCGGAAAAATCATTGTGAAGACCGTTTCCGAGGGAACACCCTTTGTGACACTTGACGGTGTGGAGCGCAAATTATTTGCAGAAGACCTGATGATCTGCGATGGTCAGGGTGAACCCATGTGCATTGGCGGAGTATTTGGCGGCGCCGACAGCGGCGTTTCGGAATCCACCACCCGCATATTTCTGGAGGCAGCCATATTCAATGCAAAATGGATACGCCGGACTATGATTCGGCACAGTTTGCGCACCGATTCGGCCTGGGTATTTGAGAAAGGGGCCGATCCGGGGAACACCGCACTTGCACTCACCCGTGCGGCATTGCTGATTGAGGCGCTTGCCGGGGGAAAAATCAGTTCGGGAATTACCAGAATTTGTCAGAAAGAACCGGAGCGAGTGCCCGTCAGAGCCACCTACGCAGGTATTGGCAGCCTCATTGGTGAAGATCTGGGCAAATCGCGTATTGGCAGCATACTGGATGCGCTTGACATCCAGCGTACTGATGAAACAGAGACAGGGTTTACAGCCCATGTGCCCACCAGCAAGCCCGACGTAACCAGGGAGGCTGATCTGGTGGAAGAGATACTGCGGGTATATGGCCTCGACAACATTGCCACGCCCAGCCAGATTCGCAGCAGCATGGAAGTGAATGTACACCCCACACCGGAGTACATACGCAATCTGGCTGCCGAATTTCTGGCATCCAATGGTTTTAATGAGTGCATGAGCCTGTCGCTGGGAAATTCAGCACACTATACGGGTGATGATGCACTGTGGCCTGTTGGCAGCGATCAGCTGGTATTCATACACAATTCGGCCAATCAGGGACTCGATTGCCTGAGGCCCACCATGCTGCTGAGTGCACTGGATGTGGTCTTGCACAACCAGAACAGACAGAACCCGGACCTGCGACTTTTCGAATTCGGCAAGGTTTACAGGAAAAACGGTGAAACGGGAATGGAAGAAACCGCCCGCCTGTCGCTCACTTTGACAGGGGCTCGCAATGCCGAGTCATGGCATCCTTCTGCCGTGAAAAATGCCGATTTCTTCACCCTCAAGGCATACGTGGGCAACCTGCTTGCCCGTTTGGGTATCAAGGGTTACCAGGAAAGTATTTTGCAGGACAGTCCGTTCCAGTATGCGCTGAAATACCACAGGGGACCACAGGAGATAGTCACCTTCGGCGCCGTGGATCCGGTGGTTCTGAAAAAAATGGACATCAAAAATCCGGTACTTTTTGCCGATTTCAACGTCACAAACCTGATCAGGGCTGTAGCTGGCAACAGGATACAGTTTCAGGAGTTAAACAAGTTCCCGACAGTAAGGCGCGATCTGGCGCTCGTACTCGACAAGGGAATTACTTTCGGAGAAATCAGACAACTGGCTACCAAAACGGCTCAAAAGCTGTTGAAAGAAGTCAATCTGTTTGATGTATTTGACGATGAGAACAAACTCGGCGCCGGGAAGAAGTCCTGTGCGGTGAGTTTTGTCTTTGAAGACACAGGAAAAACCCTTCAGGACAAGGAGATAGATGCTGTAATGAGTCAGCTTACATCTGTTTTTGAAGGCAAACTCGGCGCTGTTATCAGAAAGTAAGACAACAGATGCCATATATACTACACATTCACCATAAATCGAGCATTGACCAGACATGGAACCAACAAGTATTTTGATAGGTCTGGCGATAGGGGCTGTTGCAGCCTATGTGATCGCCAACATGACCATAAAGAAAAACAGTTCGAAGGCGGCCGAAGAAGCAACACGCCAGGCCGAACTGATCATTCAGGAAGCACGTCTGAGCGCCAAGCGCACCGAGGATGAGGCTGCACTGAAAGCCGACAAGATTGTATCCAAAGCCGAAGCCGAGAATGAGCGGATCAAACAGCAGAAGATACAGGAGGCCAAAGAGCGTTATGCGCAGATGAAGCAGGAGGTAGAGGCAGAAAAGATGAAACGTCAGCTTGAGCTCAAGGATCTGGAGATGGAGATTGCGGCTCAGCAGAAAGACATCAAGGTTGAAACAGACGCTATCAATGCGCGATTTGCAGAACTGGAAACGCGCAAAAACGAATTTGACAACAAGGAGCTCGAACTGGAAACATTGCGTGAAAATCTGGACAAGCAGCTGAAGATTGTACAGAAAAAACGCGAGGAGCTGGATGCAGCCAATGAAGAGCGCATCAAGGCGCTGGAAACCATCGCCAGGCTCACGCAGCAGGACGCCAAAGATCAGTTACTGGAGCAGGTTCGTGCCAAAAGTGAATCAGAAGCCCAGTCCATAGTGCGCGATGCCATTGGCCAGGCCAAGCTGAATGCCAACAAGGAGGCCAAAAAGATTGTCATACAGACCATTCAGCGTATGGCGGCCGAGTTTACCATAGAGAATACTGTTTCTGTATTCAACCTGGAGTCGGACGAGATGAAAGGACAGATTATTGGTCGCGAAGGCCGCAATATCCGAGCGTTGGAGGCAGCTACCGGTGTAGAACTGATCGTAGACGACACCCCGGAAGCCATTGTAATTTCTTCTTTCGATCCGGTTCGCCGTGAGGTGGCCCGCTTGTCGCTGCAGCGCCTGGTAGCCGACGGCCGTATTCACCCGCAGCGCATTGAAGAAGTGGTTGCCAAGGTACAGAAGCAACTGGAAGAGCAAATTATGGAGATTGGCGAGCGCACAGTGATTGAGCTCGGTATACACGGTCTTGCCCCGGCACTTGTTCGCATGGTGGGCCGCATGCGCTTCCGTTCATCGTACGGACAAAATCTTCTCAAGCACAGTGTTGAAACGGCTGAGCTCTGCGCCATCATGGCTGCCGAGCTGGGAATGAATCCGAAGCAGATCAAGATGGCCAAGCGTGCCGGTCTGTTGCACGATATCGGCAAGGTAGCCGAGGAAGAAACAGAGCTGTCGCACGCACTGATTGGCATGAAGATGTGTGAGCAACACGGAGAGCATCCGGTAATTATCAATGCCGTTGGAGCTCACCACGACGAGATCGAGATGAACAACATCATCTCGCCTATCATACAGGCCTGCGATGCCATCTCGGGAGCACGCCCGGGTGCACGTCGCGAGATACTGGAGAATTACCTGAAGCGTATCGGAGAACTGGAAGAGCTGGCCATGGCCTACGAGGGTGTTGCCAAGGCATTCGCCATGCAGGCTGGCCGCGAGTTGCGCGTCATCGTTGAAGCGGACAAAGTGACAGACCAGTACGCCGATGATCTTTCATTCATGATTTCACAGAAGATACAGGAAGAAATGCAGTATCCGGGCCAGATCAGGGTTACTGTCATCCGAGAAAAGCGGGCAGTGGCATACGCCAGATAACTGCTGCGTCTGGAAAAAACGAGGGGCCGTTGAACTTTGTGTCAGCGGCCCCTTTGTTGTTTACCAGGGTAGGTGCAATGTCTGTATCCGGCCTTTCACGAGATTATATCAAGCCGGCGGAACAGCGGTGAAGGATTAAAATAAAATGTGCAAAATGAGAGCGTGGCAATTGCCGGAAGATGGATTAGTTGAGCTGAATTCCGGCCGAAGCGTGTTTTAACACACAGCACAAAGATGAGATCTGTTTCTGAATAACCAGTACCAAAAAAGAAATATTTAGTACCAAAAAGGTAATTTCTTTTATGTTTGTCCTGACTTCAGATACTTTACTGAATTTTACACAAAAAATCGGGGCATGAAATCTGCGTATATACTTTTTTTCTTGTTCATGACCTTTTTGTTGCAAGCCAACAATCCGGTAGAAGACTATGCGTATCTGCGCCGGTTGATGCGGGAAAACAAGACTGATTCAGTACTGATTTTTGTCAACAGCCGTCTGTCAAACGCTGAGCAACTGGACAAAGCACAACTGGCCCACTATCAGTCATTCAAGAGTACAGCACTGCTGCAAACCGGAAAATTTGCAGAGGCACTTTCTTTTTCTCGCATGGCACTTTCCAATGCAGCAGCAGTGAAGGATTCTTCCTCCTTGTCCGAGATTTGGAAGTCTGCGTCACATGCATACAACAGAAACTCGAAACTCGACAGTGCGCTGTTATACACCAGGCTATTATACGGTTATGCGAGAAGAGCGAACGATACGAAGATGACCTATTCAGCACTGGTTTCGCTAGGCAATATTCACCTGCAGAACAAGCAATTCCATTTGTCGCTGGAGTTTTATCAGGAGGCATTGAATATTTCACTGGCCAGTGGCATCAAGAACAATTTACCTGCCGACTATTACAATCTTGGACTGGCCCAATATACCAACAAGTTATATAATCAGGCATTGATCTCGTACGACAAAGCGGCGAAGTTGGGCCTCGAACAGAACAATCTGCGTCTGGTGGCGAGGGTTTATGGTTCCACTGCCGATATCATGGAAACTCAGAACCGTCTTGACGATCAGTTAAAATATCTGAAAAAAGCCAATCAGCTGGCAGCACAGTTGCAGGACAAGCGTCTTCTGGCAATGGGGTGCTCCAATCTGATGCATCTGCATATCAAGCAGGGTGAATATGGCAAGGTCATAGAGTATGGCAATCAGGCGCTGAAATATCTGAAGGAGCAACCCCTTATACCGCTGGAGATTGATGTTGACAGCATGATGTATATTTCCCACAAGGCTTTAAATCAGCCCGAACAGGCGATTTCGTTCTATGAGGCGTTCACCAGACTGAACAATACCCTTCGAAACGAAGAGGTAACACTCAGACTGAATGAGCTGAAATCCATATATGAAGTTGAGAAAAAGAATCTTACCAGA
>CAIYFY010000421.1 GCA_903925535.1 uncultured Bacteroidota bacterium
AGGGCAATCAGAGTAAATCGGTTTCGCATTTTGTTGCTGTTTTCAGGATCACTACCCGACGTTATTGTCCGGTAAATCAGAAGGATGATTCAGCAGGGAAGCTGTACGGAAAGTGTCGCTATGATAGGGGATTAAAAGAAATTTTATTGAAAAAAGGCACGTATGGAAACAGTGCTGCAAAAACTGTTCCATACATGCCCGTATGATGAAATAAACATCGGAAACTGATTCCGGATGGTACTATTTGAATGGATTCTGGAAGTCCGGGTTTTGAATGGCCACGGTATCCGTGAGTGCGTGCAGAAACTTGACCAGTGCCCGCTGCTGATACGCATTCAGTCCTGAATATTTCCCGTTGCCAATCGGGAATCCCATCTGGCTGATAAAGATATCCTCATTTTCCACGCCGAATCCGTTATCTGCATACTGGGCCACACACTCTTCGAGCGTCTGGAAGCGGCCATCGTGCATATAGGGTGCTGAAAAGGCGATGTTTCTGAGTGTCGGAGTGCGGAACTTTCCGTTGTGAAACCTGTTGCCGGTTACACCGCCAAGCCCTTTGTCGCTGAAATCGTCGAGCGATGCCACGCTGTCTATCCCGTTGTTGAAGAACTGGTTACCGGTGAGGGTAATGCCTCCGTGACAGTGGAAGCACTGGCCATCCGGAAGATTGTAGGCGGCTCCTTCATCAAAAAACATGAGTTTGCCATCGAGTTCCTCCTCGTCGAGCGCGTCAATATTGCCGTTGATGAACTGGTCAAATTTGGAGGTGCCACTGCTGATCAGGATTCTCTCAAACTGTGCAATCGCCCTTGCTGCCAGCTCCTTTGTTATTTCGCCGGTGTTGGCAATTCCGAAAGCCTTCCGGAAGTACTCCGGGTAAGTCGGATGTTTTTTGAGTTTTTCGATCACATTGGGCCATGATGTGTGCAGCTCGATGGGATCTTCGACAGGAAGCAGCGCCTGCTCTTCGAGCGTTTTGACCCGCCCGTCCCAGAACAGTCCGTTGGTGGCATAAGCAATATTGAGCAGCGACATCGAGCTGCGCTTTCCTGCAATGCCGTCAATACCAACAGAAACGGCATAATTATCGGTGAAACTGCCCTGCGGAAGGTGACAACTGGAGCAGGACATGGTACTGTCGGCCGACAGAATCGGGTCGTAGAACAGCCTGCGGCCCAGAGCAATTCCATCCACTGTGAACGGATTGTCGGCAGGGAAGGGCACTTCCGGGAAGTGTGCAGGCTTGGGGACCGTATATGGCTTCGGATCGTACGGGATATCCGTGAGATCCTCCGTGCCGGGTGTCAGGGGCGTATTGCCGTCGCTGCACTGTAGAAATGCAATGGTGCTGAGTAAAAGCAGGGCAAATATCTGGATGTGCAGTACCTTTTTCATGACAGATTACTGTTTGATGGTGGTAGCTGTGTCGAAGTGGTTGGAGATGTCCTCTGCCACACGGGTGTCAGTGGCAAGATTGGACGTGGCGTTGTTGGCCAGAATATCGTAATAGGTTCCGTTGTCGTTCATGAGCAACTTGCGGATATCAAATTCGATATTCAGTTCCGGGTGTCCTTCTTCCACATGAATGTGCTGGGTGAAAGTGAAAACCCTGTAAACCGGGTCGGAGCCGCAGTGATACGAATAAGGCAGGTCCATCACCCCGTCCTTGTCGGAGTCAATCCTGCCGTCGAGTACCGTGAATATGTAGCTTCTCCATCCGAGCCAGTAGTCGAGTTCGTTGGCGAGGGGAGTTCCTGCCGGAAAATCGGAGGGCTGTTTTGCATTGTTGGCGGCATTGACCCCAAAGCCAATCCGGATTCCGTCGTACTCACCGGCGGGTATGCCTGAAAACACAATGCGCGGGGTTACGCTCAGGTCAGACGCTGCCTGATCGGGCGTAAAATCGAGATACACCACATCGGTAACGGGAGTAACTGTCGTATCCTTGATGAGCGCAATATCAGACAGGTAGAGTCTGTATCGCTGTACTACAATCTGGGTGGCATCGAAATTGTAAGGCTTGTTTTTTTCCAGTTGGGCACTGTCGTACGTGGCTTTGAAGTTGATGGCAAAGTCCACACCCGGATCTGCGGGTTCCTTGCAGGCAGACACAGATATCAGGGCAGCAGCTGTGAAAGCGGACAAAATGACGTTTTTCATGTTATTATTTGTTTAGTTCCGGTTTACGGATGGTACAGCAAAGTTAATGGAAACTTACTGTGAAACAGAAAAAACATCGTTCAGGTTGGAGGCCATCCTGATTTTCCACCGGGGTATGTCGTAATCAGACAAATCAATTCCGTCGAAGAGGCGGGCCCAGTCAGCGCGCAGTACCAGTCTGAAATCGCGCCCCTGTTCATGGTAAAAGTTGCCCTGAGATTCGACAAACAGCTCAGGGATATCGGATGCTGTCAGATCGAGTGTATCGGGTGTGAGGGCAGGGTCGCTGTTGCGCACAATGACTGCCCGCAGAAAAACGTATCCGCTTCCGTTGTGCAGGTTTTCTCTTTGGGTATAAAGCGGGTGGGATGACGGTGCAAGTGCAGGGATCACCCTGTTCGTTTCTTCTGAAAGACCGACCCTGAATCTGATTCTGTCGAAATCGCCGTCCTCGCTGAAGGTTGCCACCTGGTTGTCGAGGGGCGAGCGCCGGATGAGTGTGGCATCGTCCCGGAGCCATTGACGGGTGGTATCGTTTTGTGCCGTGTTGAATAACCGGAACTGGAGTGTATCGCTCGTTCGAACTGTCCCGGCTGCTTTTCCCAGTTCAACATCGGAAATATAAAAAACAATGTTTTTGATTCTGAAAAGATCCCCGTTATCGGCCGGATAAAGGGAGTCGAGCCTGAAAAGCAGTGTATCGTAAGCCTGATCCGAGGTGAGAATCAGTTTCGGGTACCGGCAGCAGCAGTTTTCATCGGCGCCGGCGTAGTAGTTTACCGCCCTGACGTCCAGGCACCCCTGCTGCGGTTCGTAGCAGGAACTGG
>CAIYFY010000422.1 GCA_903925535.1 uncultured Bacteroidota bacterium
CGAGAGAAAGATCAATTGGAATAGCTTTATTACTGAAATGTGCAACTTGAGAGCCGCCATGAGCTGGGCGGCTCTTTTTTTTTGCCTTTTTCACAGTAAGGATCAACTGTCTGCATGCCAGAAAAGGAAAAGGGGTAAAAACGACCGCTCGACGGCCATTTTTACCCCTTTGTTTGAGCGCTTGTTCAGGATTCACTTATCGAGACAAACCCGGCTCATTTTTCAGCTACGCAGCTCCGGCTGTGCGCCTTCAAAAAAGCAGGAACTGACAAAAAATGAACCTGTTTTTGCCACTGGCAGAGAATGCCGAGAAACGGCAGGCGTCACGCACGGTGGCGGACAAACTCAATTACATACGCTTCTTGGCGTCTGCAATGCTTTTTTCGTTCATGCGCGGGTAGTCGGTATTGCCTTCTTTGACTGCCAGTGCGGTGCTCTTCTCGAAAGTAGCCACAGCATCCTTGTAGCGGCCCAGGTCGCTGAGGATATTGCCCTTCAGGCGCAGTATCCAGAACTTTTCACCACCTTTTTCGAGGGACTTGTCCACCCACTCCAGCGCAGTGTTGAGATCTTTCTTTTCCTCGTAGTAGTAACGGGCAGCGCTGTAATAGTCGCCGGCAGCAGGACCAGCCATTGTTGACTTGATAGTTGACATCACCTTGCCGTCGGTATCCACCGTAATCGGGATGACAACGCGGGTGTTTTCCCAGATAAGTTCCAGATCAGCCCCGTTGTTGCGCAGGTTGGCAAACGTAAGAGTGAGTGTTTCCACATAGTCGCGAAGTGCGTAGGCCGAAGCGGTGAATTTCGCAGCCACATCTTCCTCCTTGAACTGATCGCCGGGTACACCCCAGAACTCGGTATTCTTGTAGATAATGATGGTCCAGTCTTTCTCGCCGGGCGTAGCGTAGATGGCGTAAGTGCCTTTTTTAATCGCAGCACCGCCGATCATGGCATCGTCGCTGAGGGTGATTTTGGTAGATGCGTTGGCACCTGTACGCCACATCTGACCGAAAGGCACCAGCTCTCCGAAGATACGGCGACCCTTTGCACTGGGGCGGGAATACTCAACATCCACTTTGATCAGACCTACTTCCTGATTGATTTTGCACAGCGGACTGGCGGGTGGAGTTTTGATCTGAGCATTGGAAAGCGAAACGAATGCCATGAACATGGCACTTAAAAGAAGGATTTTTTTCATGTGTCGTCCAGTTGTTAAATTTCAAGCGAAACAGTTCAATTTTAAAATAGTTCTGCAAAGGCTTACATTAGCGCAAAAATACGGTATGCCAACATTCTCATGCCTTCATTTCGACGAATTAAGCGCTGCACAGCTTTATGAAATACTGGCCCTCCGGCAGGAGGTATTCGTTGTGGAACAAAACTGTCCGTACCAGGACTGCGACAACCGGGATCTGGATGCATGGCACCTGATGGGCCGCAATGAAAATGGCAAACTGGTCTGTTACACACGACTGCTGCCCGAAGGTGTGTCCTACTCCGGTTATACTTCCATCGGAAGAGTCGTCTCCTCTCCTTCCGCAAGGGGTACCGGAGCCGGCAGGCAACTCATGAAGGAGAGCATCAAAAAGTGTGTTCAGTTGTTTGGCAATCAACCGATTAAAATAGGTGCGCAGACCTATTTGCTCAGGTTTTACGAGTCCTTCGGCTTTCGTTCAACAGGTGAGGAATACCTGGAAGACGGAATTCCGCATACCAAAATGATACTCCCGGATCCTGCGGCGCAATTCCTTTAACACCCCAACAATCCCTCCTGTATGGTCCTTCTGCTGAGTATTTCGCTCCTGTTAGTGCTGATTCTGACTGTGCGTCTGAGTGCGTTCATCGCGTTGATCATGACGGCGCTGTTCGCCGGACTGGCTTCCGGAATGGCGCCGATGGAACTTGTCAAATCGGTCCAGACAGGCCTCGGGAATACGCTGGGCGGACTCACGCTTGTACTGGCGCTGGGCATTATTCTGGGCAGTATGTTGTCGGAAACAGGTGCTGTTCGCGTTATCTCTTCGCAATTGCTCTCTGTGTTAGGCCGGAAGAATGCCGGTGCAGCACTGATGCTGACAGGATTTGTGGTTGGACTGGCCCTGTTCTACAACGCGGGATTTGTGGTGCTCGCACCGCTGGTATTTTCAGTTGCGGCCCAGACCGGGTTACCCCTGACCCCGCTGGCCATTTCCATGGCGGCGCCGCTTTCTGTCACCCATGGTTTTCTGCCACCCCACCCGGGTGCAACCGCCGTAGCCAATGCACTGGGCGCTGATCCGGGCAAAACCCTGCTGTGGGGACTGGCTGCAGGCATACCTGTCCTGATTGTTACCGCACTGGTCATGCCAGGTTTGTTGCGCACCGTGAAAGCCAATCCGCCAGCGTCTTTCGTACAGGCTGCGGAAAGCACAGACAGCCGGTTGGCTGTTCCCGGATTCGCCAAAAGTCTGATCATTGCCATCTTGCCGGTTATTCTGATGGGTATATCCAGCGCAGCCACCTTCCTTATGAAATCAGACAACCCTTTGCTGGAGTGGATCCGGTTTGCCGGCGATCCGGGAAATTCGCTGCTGGCAGCCGTACTTTGTGCACTGCTCTTGCTGGGCAGTAACCGGTTTCAAAACAGCAAAAACAGACTTTCAACCACACAACTGTTCGAAAAAAGCGGAGTTGCACTGGGCGCCGCCTCATCCCTCCTGCTCGTCACGGCGGCCGGGGGTGCTTTCAAGCAGGTGCTCACCGACAGCGGCGCTGGCAACACCGTGGCCGACATGTTTTCCGGGGTAAATGCACCACCTCTCCTGCTGGGCTGGGGAATTGCCACCACCCTGCGTATCGCCATCGGTTCAGCCACCATCGCGGGTATGACTGCTGCAGGCATCGCACTTCCCGTCATGCAGGCAACAGGTGCCTCTCCTGAACTGATGACCCTGGCTATCGGAGCTGGCAGTCTGATGTGTTCGCATCTGAACGACACCGGCTTCTGGATGTTCCGGGAGTGGTTCGGCCTGAGCCTGAAAGACACATTCAAAAGCTGGACACTGATGGAAACACTGGTCGGGACGCTGGGAATCATCGCAGTACTCATACTCGACGCGTTCATTTAAGAACTTGTCCAGGAATCTCTCGCCGAGTCAAAACCTGCTCATTTTTCGCCATTTTTCACCTTTTTTCAGTTGCAAAGCACCGGCTATACACCTTCAAAAACGCAAAAACTGACAAAAATCAGCCTGTTTTTACCAACGGCAGAGAATCCTGAACAAGTTCTGATGCGCGGATATTTCCAACTTTGACAGTATTGAATAGCTTTGCACCTGAACAAGTATATTAAAAACACCTGACTCCCCGGTGTGAGTTAACACCTGCGCCCTGACCATGACAATACTCGACGGAAAACTCCTTTCCGAAAACATCAAGTCCGAACTGGCCGCTGAAGTGGATATTATCCGGTCACGCGGCGGAAAAATTCCTCATCTGGCTGCCGTCATCGTAGGCGAAAATCCTGCCAGTCAGGTTTACGTACAAAGTAAAATCCGTTCCTGCGAACAAGTAGGTTTCAAGAGCACGCTGATACAGAAAAGTGCCGACACCACCGAGGCCGAACTGCTGGAAATCGTGAAGCAGCTGAATGAGGACCCCGATGTGGACGGCTTCATCGTACAACTCCCGCTCCCGAAACACATTGACGAAGAGCGCATCACCCTTGCTATTGACCACCGGAAAGACGTGGATGGCTTTCATCCGATCAATTTCGGCAGGATGGCACAGGGGCTCCCCGCTTTTTTGCCGGCAACTCCGTACGGAATAGTGGAAATTCTGCGCAGATACAACATAGAAACAGCGGGAAAGCACTGTGTTGTGGTGGGCCGGAGCAACATCGTTGGTACGCCTGTCAGTATCCTTCTCTCCAGAAAAGGTTATCCGGGCGACTGCACGGTTACGCTCACGCACTCGCGCACGCGAGATCTGCCGGGTGAAGTCCGCCGCGCCGATATTGTGGTGGCAGCTATAGGCATCCCTGAATTCATCAAGGGCGACTGGGTGAAAGAGGGCGCTGTGGTGATTGACGTAGGCATCAACCGCGTGCCGGATGAAACCAAAAAGTCGGGCTCCCGTCTCGTGGGCGACGTTGCTTTCGACGAAGTGGCACCCAAAAGCAGCCATATTACGCCTGTCCCCGGCGGTGTCGGACTCATGACTGTGGCGGCCCTGATGGTAAACACCCTCAAGGCCTGTAAAAAAGAGATATATCCGTAATCAGAGCCTGATTTCTCGCTGATAGACCCTGCCTCCCGCCTGAAGCCTGTACTGGTAGTTACCCGGGCTCAGATAAAGCTGGGGCGGGTGAAGTACAAAAGTATAGCTGCCGGCCGGTTTGTATTCGTTCACCAGCGTCCGGAGCAGATGACCGGCCTCGTCGAGGATCTGAAGCCTCACGGGGCCGTTCTGTTGCATGGCGTATTTGATCTCAACGCTGCCGGTTGCGCCCGCATGCGGGTTGTGTCCGAGAAGCACATCCTTGCCATTATCGCCTGATGGAGGTGACACAGCCGGCACCAGTCCGGGTATCACCGAATGTCCGCCCACAACATAATTCACCAGATCGGACGAATTGCCCAGCCAGTCCTGCAGCACAGTAGAGTACACAGATCGGAAGTCAACACTGAATGACGGGTCACCGTACGGATCAGGATTGCTCAGGTCCTGGTACTGACCCACAAAGCCATTGCCGGTATTACCCCCGAAAAGCATCATGGGTGTACCCCAGCCGTGGTCGGTACCATGGGAGGCATTCTCATAAATAGTTCGGCCGAATTCGCTGAAAGTCATGCCCAGTACTTTTTGTTCCAGTCCGGAGCCGCCGTAACTGATATCGTCGAAGAATGTTTTGACAGCGGAAGCGAGCCTGCCCAACAGCGTTTGATGATAGTCGAACTGTTCCGCATGCGTATCAAATCCTCCGATAGACACCATGAATACACGCGTGCCCAGATTACCCTTGATAAGCCGTGCCACAATAGCCAGCTGTTCTGCCAGGTAGTTGTTGGCAGGATAGTCCACCTGATTCTTGCCCTTTCCGTATGCTGATTTAATAGACTCGGCATATCGGAAGGCCGAATTGGCAGTCTGCCGTACAAACGCCAGTTCCAGCTCGCGGGGCGAGCTGCCCAGGTGGTCCACATCGTATAACTGGCCAGTCTGGGCAATCTGGTAGAACTCCTGCGGACTGCTTACGGCCAGCGCCATGTTGGCCATATCAGAACGAAAAACCAGGTCGGCCTGCACACCTATCTGCAGGGCCGGAGGAACTGTTGGCGGTGCCTCCAGAAAGGCAGTATATTCGTTATCGAGAAATCGGCCCATCCAGCCGGTGTTTACCACCACCTCCGAGTCGGAAGCAGAAGCCACAATATCATAGGAGCGGAAATGACTGTAGTTGGGTTGCGGGTATCCGACATTAAAGAGAACCTTCATCATGCCCTCCTGCCACATGGACTGCAGGGGCTGCATTGACAGTGGCATACCGTACTCATTGCTGAGTGCCCACATATTTGACTCCTGAATGGCTATATTGGGTCTGAGATTATAGTAAAAGGAATTACCCCTTTCAATGATGGTATTCAGTCCGTCGTTGCCGCCGTCGAGGCGGATCAGAACCAGAATCCGGTCATTACCGCCGCCGTTAAGCGCCGCCATGAGCGGAGTAGGTTGAAAGGCACGCAGGGGCATCCCGCCGAGCAGCAGGCTGCCGGCACCCAGCAATCCGGAGGCCGAGAGAAAATCGCGGCGTGACCACAGCTGGTGATCCTTTTCATGAGCATCGCCGTGATCCAGGGATGCACCATGGCGGCATTTATTCGGATTGTGAAGCATGGCTGACGATTAAGTGAGTTGAAATTCGGGGAGTTTTACCAGGTAGTACAGATAATTGACAATCTGGTTGGCGGCATAGTCCCAATACAGATTCCAGAGCCCCTCCTGATAGTAGTTTTCGGGGATATAGGCTTTGAAATTGAGTACCGCTGCCTCGTGATGAACCGGATCAATAGTTTGCCCCGTGAAGAACATGGTAAGTTCACGTACAATCAGATCAGGGTCGCTGCTGTCGTTTGTCAGTGCCTGGGCTATAGCGCGCAGATTATCGCGTATGGCGTTATCGGTAGTCAGGAAGTAAGCGAAAGCGCCGCTGTAGCTCCAGCGGGAGGTGAGCGTACTTTCATTCAGCCATGCGTGATGCTGTTTCCAGCCAGCCACATTTGGCGGATTGAAAATCTCTTGTCCGAGCAGATTGGCCCAGTAAAACAGAGCAGACCACCAGTTGTCGGGTACCTGAGAGGAAGTAACGCCGGCACTTTTCAGGATACACAACATGGATTCCAGGGGATTCTTCAGTCTGGCATTGATAAAAGAATCTTCAAAAAAGTGTTCACTCTTGACCAGCTGTTTGATAACCGGCATCAGTTCCCAGTTACTGTTCCTGAACGTCTGGGCCAGACTTGCCACCACCTCGTTGTCCAGTTTCTGCGCGACGAAGTGCTTGTAGAGTTTTCCAGTGATAAAGTGTGAAACCTGCGTCGAACGGGCGGAGAAAATCAGATTGTGCGCGGTGGTATAATTGAAATTGGCCGTTTGGCCGAAAATAGTTTTGGGACCACCGTCGTGTCTGGCCGGATCGAAATAAGGTGGCGTACAGAGATAGTCGTTCGCACGCCAGCCCGTGAGTGCGCGCGACATTTCCACTATATCCTGCTGGGAGTATCCATTACCCTCCCCCATGGTGAAGAGCTCCATGAGTTCGCGGGCATAGTTTTCGTTGGGATTACCTGCGACACTGTCGTTTCCATTCAGGTAAGAGAGCATGGCTCCCGACTTGCCCATCTCCCGGGTAAAAATCCTGAAATTACCGAATGCGTGCTCGTGGATCAGGGAAAAATAGTCCCACAGATAAGCGTTACAGCCGAACACATCGAGTTCCGTGACGAAGTGGTTGTGCCAGAAAAGTGCCATTTTTGCCCGTATGCCCTCATCGAGCATATCCTTCATCCAGCGTCTGCGGAGCTCGTCGCGGTGGGTATAACCCAGATTCGGATCGCTGTTCGCGACATAATCGTTCAGCGTCCAGCCACCCCAGTAGGGGGGATCTGGCGAACCCAGATCGGCTGCACCGTCAAGCAGCTGATCTATCAATTCGGAGGGTGACATCTGCAAACCTGCTTCGATCTGCCCGAGAGAGGCTCCGAATCCCAATCTGCGGTACAGATGCGCTACTCTTCGCGCATCCCAGGGTTTGGAGGCAGATGGTACGTAGGGGGCCAGCGGATCGCCCAGAACAGCAGCAGAAGCGCCACCTGAAGCGTGAAAATCAAATGAAGACATAAATTGATTATTCCAATTGAAGTGCAATATTAGCAAATTTTATATCTTTAGCGCCGAATTTACACTTATTTTAATTTCATCCATCTGTCATGCAGCTTCATTTTTTCCTCAAAACCCTGTTTTTTGGTGCATTTCCCTGCCTTTTGACCGCACAGGAGGTTATTTTTTCGGAAAACTTCGACAGCGGGTGTTCACTCCCGCCGGGGTGGTCGGTGCAGATTGCCGGCAATCAGAATGCTGTATGGTATGTTGACGATGGACTGCGGAACAACGATCAGAACGGCCTGAGCATGAACGGCTCCTGTTTTCTGGTGATTGACGATGACGCCGTTGGCAACAATACACCATCGTACTCTTGCGACGTCATCAGCGCACCCTTCGACATATCCCAGTTTCCGACTGTTTCGCTTTCGGCCGATGTGCACTACCGGGACCACGGGCCTTCCAGCGAATCATTTCAGATACTGCTGACAGATGAAACCGGCGAGCATGTTCTGCGCACTTTCACCCAGGGCAACTCCACCGGCGACAGTCTGTTCGAATTTATTACGGCCAAATTTGACCTGTCGTTCATTTCAGCTTCGGCAAATGCCCGACTCGTTTTTCGCTACAGCGACGGCGGCGGATTTGCATGGTGGGCTGCAGTTGACAATATACAGGTAACCGGTAGTGGCGTTGGCGTCAATGTCATGAAAGAGAACTTCAATGATTGTACCAGACCTGCAGGATGGGAAACACAAATACTCACGGGCGACCACGACTGGCAGTTCGGCAGTACGCCCAACCCGAAAGCCGCCGGGAAAAACCTGGATGGCACCTGCATGGCCTACTTTGACGATGACCTGCTGGGCGACAGCTCGGCCTTTTCTTCCGTCAGGCTTCTGTCGCCGTGGTTCAACGGCACTCAGTTTGGCCGTTTTGAACTGAATTTCGATGTGACATACCGTTATTATCAGGATCGCTTTGCTGTGTATGTGCAGACAAGCGACGGATCCGAGTATCCGCTTGCCGAGGTTGAGTCGGACCTCGGCGGACCCCATTTTCCGGCCTATACCCACCTGTCGCTGGACCTGTCGGAGCACAGGGATCAGCAGATGCGCATTATTTTCGAATACGAGGACGGACAAACATGGGCCTGGTGGGTCGGTATTGACAATGTGAAAATAACCGGTAACGGAGCAGCCAATGATATTTGCAGCAATGCCAGAGTACTCTATGACGGTGTGACCTGTCAGGAAGAAAACACCTTCACCGCAGTTTTCGACGGACCGGCGCCCGAGTGCATCAGCAAACCCGGGCCCGGACTTTGGTACACCTGGAAGGCAGACTTCACCGGGAAAGCCGTTTTCAATACCGGAGCCAACTTCAATGACGTGATTAATGTTTACCGCGGAGATTGCGCGCAACTTGAATCTGTAGCCTGTCAGGATCGCGATGAACACGGATTTACGGGAGAAACTGTCCGTTTTCAGGTGACAGAAGGGGAACAGTACCGCATACGCGTTTGCGGGAAAGAGGGCGAATTCGGGGTGTCGAGGGGCAAAATGTGTGTCAGCATGAATCAGCAGCTGACTGTACAGACCATCCCTGTCAACGACAACTGTACCGGCGCCATACCGCTGCTGCTGAACGAACCCTGCAATAATGCCGTGAATATCAACGGCGATACAGACCGGATACCTTCGCTGAACGAACTGGCCAGAGCAGACATCTGGTACCAGATCACTGCCCCGGACCTGCAACCCGGAGAGGCACTGGAGATAGCAGGCAATACCAACTTTTCCGATATCATCACATTGTACAG
The DNA here is from genome assembly GCA_903925535.1 of uncultured Bacteroidota bacterium. Taxonomy (GTDB): domain Bacteria; phylum Bacteroidota; class Bacteroidia; order Chitinophagales; family Saprospiraceae; genus M3007. The sequence goes on from CAIYFY010000422.1 coordinate 9,185, forward strand.
CGGCCAGTGCAATGCCCTGGTTGAAGTGGCCGGTAACCACAAGGGAGGCAGGCTCAGCCTGCAGCAACTGAATGCCGGGGAAACATACCTGCTGCAGATTGCCGGCACCTTTGCCACCGTGGAAGGAAATGCCTGTCCGGAAGCACAGGTCATACAGCGCGATGCACCCGCCAACGACCTGTGCCAGAATGCCATTGAGATTGCCGTAGGAGGCAATTGCGTACCTGGCACCAACATCGGCGCCACGTTTGGCGGACAAATGCCGGGTTGCGTCCCGGTTTCATCCGGAGATGTCTGGTTCCGTTTCACTGCCCCGTCATCCGGAATCGTGAGAATAAATACAGGAGCAGAGTTCCAGCACACCATGGCCGTCTGGAAAGGCCTCTGCAATGCCATGAATCCGCTGGCATGCCATGAAAACCCGCTGAGGTGCGATGGATATGTGACGGTGGGCGGACTCACGCCGGGTGAAACATACTTTCTTCAGCTTGCAGCCCTGCACAATGCTGCAGGTATTTCCACCGGTAATTTCTGCATCCGGGTGACCGATGGTGCCCTCCAGCCGGACTACACCCCGCTGGAAATGCTGGTGGAAGAGCGCTGCATGGATGTTGATATGGCCAGACTGGATATTAACATCTCCGGCGGAACGGCGCCATACACCATTTATGGTCATCAGGACGGAGAAATGCTGCCGGCGGGCGCTACCTACTTCACGGTTGTGGAAGACGCGGGTGGTTGTCAGACGAGTATTACAGGTGTGATTGATCCGTGTTCCGGCAGTATATGCAATCTGGCAGCTACACTGGCTGCCTCCGACCCGAGCTGCCACAACAGCACCAATGGCAGTATCATACCGACAGTAGCCAGTGGTACCGGGCCCTATCAGTATCTCTGGTCGAACGGCGCCACAAGCGCCGCTCTGGCTGGTACAGGCGCAGGTGCCTACAGTGTGACCATCACGGACGCGCTCGAGTGCGAACTGATATTGTATGACACCCTGTCTAATCCGGCTCCGGTAATAATAGCCCCCCTGAACGTGGTACAACCCTCGCAAAATCAGCAAAATGGCCTGGTTGAGGTAGAAACAAGCGGCACACAGGGATCCTTTCAGGCACTGTGGACAAAAAACGGCAGTGCCCTGCCACCATCCGGAACACCCAACCTGTACAATGCAGGAGCAGGCAATTACACCCTGATCATTACCGATGAGAAAGGCTGTACAGCACAGTTTGAAATTACACTGACAGAAACCGTTGCTGCCGGCGAACCCGGAGAAGAAGCGTTTGCAGAAGTATTTCCGAATCCGGCACATGAAAAAGTCACCCTGGCCGTGGCTTTCAGTCAGCCGAGAGACCTGTACATATCCCTGACCGACGAGAGCGGCAAACTGATCAGTTACAGAACTGAAAAGCAGGTTCAGGAGCAAAATATACCGTGGGATATCAGCCGGTTACCCGCCGGAGCATATCAGCTGCGTATTGTGAGCAAGGAGGGACACATACTGAAGCAGGTGGTAAAACAGTGATGTCCTCAAAGCGTTGAGGCGAAGCTCAAGGGTAGAAAAAGAAGTAACTTTGCTGCAACTTTTGCGACCACATTTGTGTTCGTTTCAGGTTAACTCATCCGAATGTGACTGCCCAGCGGAGTACGTCCGGGCAGTCGCGCCAAAAACAGCAAAATGCATTCATCCCTCCGAGCAGCCGTAAACGATCTTGAGCGCCACAAGCGCCTGATCAGAATCAGGGAAGAGGTAAATCCCGACCTTGAAATAGCCGAAATTCACCGCCAGATATTTGAAAAACAGGGGCCGGCCATCCTTTTCGAGCGCGTGAAGGGGAGTCCTTTTCAGGCAGTCAGCAATATTTACGGAACATTTGAGCAGACAGCATTTCTTTTCAGGCACACCCTGGAGAAAGTCAAGCGCGTCATCGAGCTCAAAAAAGATCCGTTGCAGGTTCTCAAAAATCCGATGCGCTATACAGGCGCACCCCTCACTGCCCTGTCGGCGCTTCCGGTAAAAAGCCGGCTTGGAGCTCCCGTAACCCGGGGAACAACCACCATAGACCAGCTGCCCATGGTCAAAGGCTGGCCCATGGACGGCGGTGCATTCGTCACCATGCCGCAGGTTTATACCGAAGACCCCGAAAAGCGCGGTCCGATGAATGCCAATCTGGGTATGTACCGTGTACAGTTAAGCGGAAACGATTACGAGATGAACAGGGAAATCGGCATGCACTACCAGCTTCACAGAGGCATCGGGGTGCATCACGAGAAGTACAACCGGCGCGATGAACCGTTTTTGTGCTCTGTGTTTGTGGGTGGTCCGCCCAGTCATGCTTTTTCTGCCATCATGCCATTGCCCGAGGGCCTCAGCGAGCTGACATTCGCCGGGATGCTCGCGGGTCGCCGCTTCAGATACACTTACCGCGACGGGCATCTGCTGAGCAGTGATGCCGATTTTGTCATTACGGGAGAAATTCTGAAGGGTGTGAAAAAACCGGAAGGACCGTTTGGCGACCACCTGGGATATTACTCGCTCACACACGATTTCCCGGTCATGAGGGTGCACAAGGTATGGCACAGGAAAGACCCGCTCTGGCACTTCTCGGTTGTCGGCCGGCCACCCATGGAAGACAGCAGTTTCGGCTGGCTTATTCACGAGCTGGTGGCACCACTTACCCCGCAGGAGTTCCCGGGACTAAAAGAACTGCATGCAGTTGATGCGGCGGGCGTACACCCCCTGTTGCTGGCGATCGGCCACGAACGCTACATGCCCTTCCGCGAGCGCGCGCCTGAAGAGATACTCACCATTGCCAACCGGATTCTGGGTACAGGCCAGACCTCACTGGCCAAGTATCTGTTCATTGCTGCCTCCGACGACAATCCGAAACTCGACACGCACAACATGCCGGTCTTTTTCAGGCACTTCATGGAACGCGTTGACTGGCGCCGCGATCTGCACTTCTATACGCGGACCACAATTGACACACTGGATTATTCCGGATCCGGCTGGAACGCCGGCTCCAAGGTGGTAATCGCCTGCCGGGGAGAAAAACTCCGGGAACCAGCCACCGCTGTCCCCCCTTCCCTCAGGCTGCCCGACGGGTTCCGGAACCCGCAGATATGCCTGCCGGGCATTATGGCCGTGGAAGCACCGGCCTTCACAGCCAACGCGCCTGCGCGCGCCGATGCGGAGCGCTTCTGCAGTGCCATGGAAGGGCAGGATTTGTCTGAAGTACCCCTTGTCATACTTGTGGACGACAGCAGTTTCACGGCAGCCTCACTGAACAACTATCTGTGGGTCACCTACACACGCTCAAACCCCAGTCATGATATATATGGTGTAAAAACATTCACGGAAGACAAACACTGGGGATGCCACGGATCACTGGTGATTGATGCCCGGAAAAAGCCACATCACGCACCCGAACTGGTGCCAGACCCGGACGTTCAGCGCCGTGTCAGGGAGCTTTTGAAAAAATATGGCTTCGGTGATTAATTTTTTTTGAAAGATGTTTGGTGGTTTGAGTGTGGTGGTATTATCTTTGCAGCGCTTTCGACAGAAGGCCCGTTCGTCTAGGGGTTAGGACGCATCCCTTTCACGGATGAAACACGGGTTCGATTCCCGTACGGGCTACCTAGACAGTTTATAAACCCTTGTAAGTGAATAACTTGCGAGGGTTTTTTCGTTTTAATGCCCGACTCCGGGGCTACACTGTCAAGGCTGTAAAGGGACAATCCTGCGTCAAATCGTCTCTGTCGCCCTATTTTTCTTTAAAACTTTTTGTTTATTACAGGAAGATTGTGACCTTTGCGGTTTAACAGTCAGAAGAAAACCATGTCATACTCAGTCAGAATTGCCCCGATAACGGGGATACCGGCCCGGAAAGTGGAGGCCGTTATTCAACTTCTTGAAAGCGGAGCCACTATTCCCTTTATTGCACGTTACCGGAAAGAAGCCACCGGCGAGCTCGACGAGGTGCAGATCGGCGATATCCAGGATGCCTGGAAAAAGCTCCTGGAACTCGACAAACGCCGTGAAACCATATTGCAGAGTATTGAAGAACAGGGTAAACTCACTCCGGAACTGAAAGCTGCTATCGAAAAAGCAGCAACCATGACCGAACTGGAAGACCTGTACCTGCCCTACCGTCCCAAAAGAAAAACCCGGGCTACGGTGGCTATTGAAAAGGGCCTCGAACCGCTCGCCAAACAGATTTTTTCCCAGAGGGACAAGGAAGTGGAGACGGCAGCCGCCCGTTTTATCAACGATCAGGTACCTTCCGTTGAAGAAGCACTGCAGGGCGCCCGTGACATCATTGCAGAATGGGTGTCTGAAGACCTTCGCGCGCGCGACAAGGTGCGCAGGCATTTCAATCGTTCGTCAGTCATCTCCGCCAGGCTGGTAAAGGGCAAGGAGGAGGCAGCCGCCAAGTACCGCGATTACTTTGACTGGAGTGAGCCGCTCGACAAGTGCCCCAGTCACCGCCTGCTCGCCATGCGCAGGGCTGAAGAAGAAGGCTTTCTCCGTGTTTCCATCGCTCCAGAGGAAGAAAAGGCCGTGAATGACCTCGATAATATTTTCGTAACGGGTTACGGTGAAAGCGCGTCTCAGGTCCGGCTGGCCGTTAAAGACAGTTACAAAAGACTGCTGCAGCCAGGCATAGAAACAGAATTCCGGAATGCATCCAAAGAAAAGGCCGACCAGGAAGCTATCCGCGTGTTCACAGAAAATTTGCGACAACTGTTGCTCAGCGCTCCGCTCGGCGAAAAGCGTATCATGGGTATTGATCCCGGCTTCCGGACCGGTTGCAAGGTAATATGCCTGGATGCCAACGGAAATCTGCTCTATAACACTGCCATTTATCCGCATGAACCACAAAAACGGGTGTTCGAAAGCCAGGCCGAGGTGGAGCACCTGGTGGATAAATACGCTATTGAGGCTATCTCGGTCGGTAACGGAACAGCTGGCCGTGAAACCATGGATTTTCTCCGGAAAATCAAATTCGCCACGCCGGTCGAAATATTCCAGGTGAATGAAGCAGGAGCCTCCATCTACTCGGCCAGCGAGGTGGCCCGCGAGGAATTCCCGAAGGAAGACGTGACGGTGCGCGGCGCAGTGAGTATCGGCCGCAGACTCATGGATCCGCTGGCCGAACTGGTCAAAATTGACCCCAAGAGTATCGGTGTGGGTCAGTATCAGCACGATGTGAACCAGACCATGCTGAAAGACAGCCTGGACAGGACGGTGGAAAGCTGTGTAAACAGTGTGGGTATTAATCTGAATACGGCCAGCAAACACCTGCTCACGTACGTTTCAGGTCTCGGCCCCTCTCTGGCACAGAATATTGTACAATACAGGGCCGAAAACGGTCCGTTCAAAAAGCGCAGCGAACTCAAGAAGGTAGCCCGACTGGGCGACAAAGCGTTCGAACAGTGTGCAGGCTTCCTGCGCATACGCGAGGCCTCCAATCCGCTCGACAACACGGCCGTCCACCCTGAACGATACGCACTGGTAGAGCAAATAGCCGATGATCTGGGCTGCAAGGTGGCTGATCTGATCCGCGACCGGTCGGTACGCGTGAAGATTGACCTGAAAAAATATGTCAAAGGTGACGTAGGCCTCCCTACCCTGCAGGATATCATGAAGGAGCTGGAAAAGCCCGGACTCGACCCGCGTGGCGCGGCCAAGCCTTTCGAGTTTGGCAACGTACACTCCATGGAAGACCTGCACGAGGGAATGATTCTCCCGGGTATTGTCACCAACATCACCAATTTCGGCGCGTTTGTTGATATCGGCGTTAAAGAGAGCGGACTCGTACACGTATCCCAGATGGCCGACAAGTTTGTCAAAAATCCGATGGACGTTGTCTCGCTCGGTCAGCAGGTGACTGTCAGGGTAGTTGAAGTGGACCTTGCGCGCAAACGCGTAGCGCTCAGTATGCGGCTCTGACCACTTTTACTTTTTTCTTTTCAGTGAGGTAAGGCGTTCCGGAGGTGATAACCGCGTCAATGTTCGTCAGACCGGAGGCAATAATTGCCTGGTCTTTCTCCAGCCTGTCTATCACTACTGGCACCTTCCTCACTGAAATACTGTCGGCATTCAGCACGTAAACGAATGCAGCGCTTCCGTCGCCCTCCACTATGGCTTCAACAGGTATGGCAGTCTGCTGAACACGCTTTGGCGGAGCTACCTCGAGTGAGGCAAACAGCCCGGGTGCCAGCCTCTTTCCCTTCGCCTGAATACTGAACTCAACCGGGTAGAGTCCGTTGGATGGATCGGCAGAGGGAGCCAGTTCGGTCACTTTGCCATTGAATACTTCTCCGGGCCAGGCATCCAGCCTGATGCTGGCAGGTGTACCCACTGTCAGACGGGCCCAGTCGCGGTCCGAGACCGCTACACGCACCACCCAGTCCTCGGGGCCGGTTTCGAAAAGCACCATAACGGGCATGCCGGGGCCAGTCAGCTCCCCTTCGTTGGAGAGCCTTTTGATGATCTTGCCGGATTTCCCTGCCCTTATCTCGGAGAATTTCTGGTTGAAAGCGGCAATCCTGACAGTTTCAGCAGCCACATCGCGGGCGGTGGTGGCATTCTGGAGCAACTCCAGCGTAGCACTGCTGTCGCGGTACAGCCCCTGCACCCTGGCCAGGTCGCGCTCAGCCTTGGCAAGACCCTCCTTTGCCTGTTGCACCTGAGCATCTATCTCTGTCTTGTCGAGTTCGGCCAGCAACTGTCCGGCGCGCACCTGATCGCCTTCATCGGCATAGATACGCCTGATGATACCCCCTGTTTTGAAAGACAGCCGCTGCTCGCCGCGGGAAGTGACGATGCCACTCAGCCTGAGCGGCAACCCGCTGACACTGCCATCAACCGGATGCAGTGAGACAGGGATAATTTCCTCCTGATCACTGGAAGATACAGGGGCTGAGGGCTTGTTGCCCGTACAGGCTACCGTCAGCATGGTGATAAATAGAAAAAAGAGCGAATTACGCATGGCAGTGATGTTATTTAAGTCCGGCAGATTTTCTGAGGGCAGCTTCCCTGACAAGCAGATCGGCACGTGCGATGATCTCCTGCTGACGGGCGGTATCCACCCTGTTCTTTGCATCGAGAAACTCGAGCAGGAGTGCCTGTCCGGCCCTGTATTTGTTATTGGTAATCCTGAAGATGGCTTCTGCCGCCTCCACATTTTTCTGAGCCGACTGCAGGGCAAACCTGGCGGCATCGAACGCATTAAAAGATGAGATCAGGTCTAGTTTCACCTGTTCAGTGACCTGACGGAGCTCTGCATCAGCCATCCTGGCATTCAGGCGGCTCTCCTGACTTTTGCTTCGGTTGAGTCCACCGTTGTAGATCGGGTATGAAACACCAACCTGCGTCAGTACGTAAGCCTGGTCATTGGTGAAGTCATAACCAAAGCCCTGAAATCCGGCAGATCCGCCTATATACACATCCGGGAGTTTCTGATTGGCTTCATTTCTTTTCACATCGGCCATGGCAGCCGTGTTGAAAGACTCAAGCGCCTTCAGTTCAGACCGGCGTTCGGCTACATTCTGTAACAGTTCTTCCAGCGAATAGGCCTGAACCGGAGTGCCCAGCAAAGTAGTGTCGGCAATAACGGGTCGCTGCAGGTCGGCGCCTATGAGGTAGTTAAAGTACGTTCTGGCCGAGTTTTCGAGCGTAGCTGTTCGGTACAGCTCATTTTCCACCTTTGAAAGTTCGTATTCAGCCGTACTCACCACATCGGAGGTGGCCACATTGTTTTTCACCAGCGACAGGTTGAATCTTTTGAGCTCGAGAAGCACCTCTTTCGACTTCAGCCAGATTTTTCGGAGCTCCAGCGTCTGCAGGTATTGAATATAGGCCTGGCTGATATCACCCGACAGAGACACCTCGCGCGCGTCGCGGAGAGAAACGCGGCCTGCCACTTCGCTTTCCCTGATAGTTTTCAGATACTTCAGATCCGTATTAAATACCGGGTATGCGAAATTAAACCTGGTTTCCTGAAAATTGCTGGGAATGAAACGCACCCTGGTATTTTCAATTTGCGGGAAAAGCGATGTCTGTGTCAGCAAATTCAGGGTGGAATAAACCGGGTTCAGCAGGTCGCCAACAGGAAAATCGAGCGAGCGACCGCCGGCAGCCAGTATATATGATGCGTTGAATTCAACCGAGGGCTTCGCACTGGCCCGTGCCTGGGCGAGCAGGGTACGCGAGCGCTCAATATCCAGCTCACTTTTCAGCACGGAGATATTGTTGGCCAGACCTTCGGCGATATAGGCATCCAGTACGGCACTTCTCTGGGAATAGGCAGGAGATAACGAAACGGAGATAAAGAACGCGAAAAATAGCCAAAGGCGAGCGCCAAAAAACTGTAAAGGAGCGTAAAATGACTTCATTCGAGCAAAAATAAGCGATGCAACAAAATTACTAAGTACCTTAGCGCCATGAATCAGCAAGTACATTTCCTGGAAACACAGGATATTTTTGAAAAGGTGATGGCTGAAATAGCCAGTCATCCCTGGATCGGATTTGATACGGAGTTCGTTGGCGAGAAGTACTACATTCCGGTACTGGGACTGCTCCAGATTATTGCAGGTGACGATATTTATCTCGTTGATACCATAAAAATCAGAAATCTGGATGCTTTTCTCAGGATTGTATCGGATCCGGGTGTTCTCAAGATTACACATGCTGGCGACAATGATTACCGGCTATTGTTTACACTTTTCGGTGTGACCCCGCAGAACACCTTCGACACACAAATTGCCGCAGGATTCGTCGGATACAACTACCCGAGTGGTTTTGGAAAAATAGTGGAGAAGGAGCTGAGGGTGACGCTGGCCAAAAGCCACACGGTAGCAGACTGGGAAGCTCGTCCGCTTGACCCCAAGGCTGTACAGTACGCCGTGGAGGACGTCAAGTACCTGCCGGCACTGCATGAACAACTGACCCGAAAACTGAAGCGTCATCACAGAGAATCGTGGGCCCGCGAAGAAAACAGAAAATGGGAAGTCCCTTCCTTCTACGCAGTTGACCCGGATAGAGAACTGTTTTCCAACGATTTGGTTCACCAACTTGACGCACGAGAGAAGGTTTTTCTGATGCGACTTTATCGCTGGCGCATTAAAACGGCCTCCGAGCTGAATATCCCGCGCGAAACAGTCCTGCAGAGCAGGTATATCAGCACCATCGTCAGGGCCACCAAAGGAGGTGCCAATGCCTTCAAAGCCAACCGCACCATGCATGAAAATGTGTGGAAAAAGCATCTGGACACCTGGCAACATCTGTGGAAGGAACCCGCCACACAGGAAGAACGCTCCATACTCGAGGGGCTGGTCAGGCCGGCACAGGAAGATCCCGAGCGCGAATGGACCATGGAACTGCTCTATCATTTTGTGAAAAAGCAGTGCATGGAACACGAAATCAGCGCAGCGCTGCTGTTGCCGCGAGGGGATTTTAACAGGCTGAAATCCGGATCCGACGATTTCGATCACTCGCTGCTGGAAGGCTGGAGGGCCGAATTGCTCGGCAGCGGACTCGTCCAGTGGCTCCGCGAAGGCGGCCCGGTGAGTGTTCACTGGAACGACAGGGAGTGTCTGTTAAAAATGTAGCCATGCACCATATCCTCGAAATACAGGACTTGTCGGTCAGGTTTGGCAATACGCAGGCGGTTAATCACATCTCCCTGAAACTTCCCCGCGGAAGAACGCTCGGTATCGTGGGCGAATCGGGTTCCGGCAAATCTGTAACGGCACTCTCGATCATGCAGCTGCTCCCCGCGGGCGCAGTTACTGACGGAAAAATCCTGTTTCAGCCCGACCCGGCCATTGACCCCGTCAACTTGCCCGGTCTGTCTGCCAACGACCTCACGCGTGTGCGCGGGAAGAGTATTTCGATGATATTTCAGGAGCCCATGACCTCGCTGAACCCGGTATTCAAATGCGGAATACAGGTCACAGAGGCCATTCAGCACCACAAAAATGTCGGTTTTAAAGAGGCGCGCAGCGAAGCGCTCCATCTGTTTGAACAGGTAAAACTACCCGATCCGGAGCGTATTTTCAATGCATTCCCGCACCAGATCAGCGGCGGACAAAAGCAGCGGGTGATGATTGCCATGGCCATGTCGTGCCAGCCCGACCTGATCATTGCCGATGAACCCACTACAGCACTCGATGTGACAGTGCAGCGCTCCATTCTTGAGCTGCTCGGTGAACTGAAGGAATCAGCCGGCCTCTCCATGATATTTATCAGCCACGATCTGGGGGTAATCTCTGAAATATGCGACGAGGTAGCCGTGATGTACCGCGGTAATCTCGTGGAAGAGGGTGCTGTCAGGGAGGTCTTCAAAAGCCCGAAACACGCCTATTCACGCGGACTGGTGGCCTGCAGGCCCCACCCGGATCGTCAGGTGAAAAGGCTGCCGGTAATCAGTGATTTTCTGGAAAACCGGGCATTTGACGCCTGCGTTACCGGCCGCGACGAAATACTTGCACGCAGGGAGCAACTCTATTCAAACAAGCCGCTGCTGAGTGCAGAAGCGATCAGCGTCAGGTATCCCCGCAGCAAAAACTGGTATGGCAAAGTGACCGACTGGACGAATGCGGTGGATCAGGTGTCTTTTGATATTTTTCCGGGTGAAACCTTCGGACTGGCGGGAGAGTCGGGCTGCGGGAAAACAACACTCGGCCGAACTATCGCCCGGTTGACTCAGGCTTCCTCCGGCAAGATTACCTATGAAGGCAGCATAGTCAGCGAACTCACAGAACCACAGTTCAAACCCTTCCGGAAAGAGATTCAGGTAGTTTTTCAGGATCCATACGCCTCATTAAACCCCAGGATGACCATTGGTGCAGCCATTGAAGAGCCCATGGAAGTGCACAAACTGCACGGCAACAAAAAAGCGAGACGGGAAAAGACCATGGAACTTCTGAAAACGGTTGGTTTGCAGCCCGAACACTACCAGCGCTACCCGCACGAATTTTCGGGCGGACAGCGGCAAAGGATATGCCTGGCACGCGCGCTCGCCCCCGAACCGCGCTTCCTGATCTGCGATGAAATGGTGTCGGCGCTCGATGTGTCGGTTCAAGCCACTATTCTGAACCTGCTCAAGGATCTGCAGGAGCAGTTCGGACTCACCTGTCTGTTTATCTCTCACGACCTGAGTGTGATCCGGCAGATGTGCGACCGGCTGATGGTCATGAAAGCCGGTAAAACCGAGGCAACGGGCTTCCCGGATGAGTTGTACATCAATCCACCTACCGACTACATCCGAAACCTGATAGACTCCATACCCGGCAGGCGGTCAGAGTAGTGCAGCTCCGAACACTCCGGCACTGTCGCCCAGCTGCGGTTTCATGAAAATAGTATCCACACGGGTATTGAATACGTGCTTTCTGAGTTCATCCACCCCGTCGGTGTACAGCCGGTCAATATTGCCAACCCCTCCGCCGATAACGATGAGATCCGGATCAACAATATTTACGACCACGGCTATGGCTTTCCCGAAGAAGTGTACCAGCCTGTCAATAGTCGCCACGGCGTGATGATCTTCGCCGGACGCAGCCTTCCGGGCGATATCCTGGAGGTGCAAATGCTGGCCGCTGATGCTGGAGTAATAACGCTCTGTAGCGGGACCAGAGATGACCGTTTCCACGCAACCCACTTTCCCGCAGTAACATTTGCCTCCGCTTTCATCGAGGAAATTATGTCCCCATTCGCCGGCAATACCTTGTTTGCCGTTGAGGACCTTACCCCTGACTACGAGACCGCCACCCACACCGGTACCCATAATAACACCGAACACCACCTCGGGTCTGGGTGTCAGGTCTTTACCAGCGCCAAGCATGGCCTCAGCCACAGCGAAACAGTTGGCATCGTTTGCCAGTTTGACAGGAATACCCAGCTTTTTCTCGAGATCAACATTGAAAGGTTTGCCGATCAGCGCGGTCGTATTGGCATTTTTGATGACGCCGGTATTGGGATCGAGTGCACCGGGGTGTCCCAGGCCAATCGAGTCAGGTGTTGATCCTGATGCTGCTTTCATCATGTCAACGAGTCGGGCTACCTGACCGATAATGTGGTCGTAACCCTGATCAGCCTCCGTCGGTATGCGCATCCTGTGCAGTGCGACGGGGTGTTCTGCGCTTTCCAGAATCGCGCCTTCAATTTTGGTGCCTCCGAGATCAAGTCCCCAGTACATAATAATATTGATTTGCAGTGAAACGCCTGCAAGGTATGAGATATCGGAAAAACGGGAATAAAAAAGTCGCGCCATCTGGTGAACAGCGCGACTGAAAGTACTGAAGTACCTGAACCGTTAAACTTCATCCCCGTTTTCACCATTCTCATCGTCGTGAATCTCTTCCTCATCATCAACTGCATCAGCAGTTTCGTTTTCATTTGTTTCAAGCGTTACTTCGGTTTCCAGCAGTTCAGCTGTAGTTTCATCTTCGAAAGTTATTTCGATGTTCATAATGGAGGAATGTGAAAGGTGAGCAATACAGTGAATTTTGAAACAAAGTAATACAGGTTACGTGATGTATATATTACGGCCAGATCAAGTAATTATTAATTCGTATATCCCTTCCGAGCCGCAACTAATACCGCATCTTCATCCGCAAAAAAAATTATCTGGAACAGTAAGGAAAAGCTGCAGCATCCAAAATTTATATATATTTGCAGCATGAAACAATTCTTCACATGGCGTTGGTGGCGTTTTCCTGTTCCGACTGGTTCCGGAAGAGTTGTGCTTGTCATGAAATAGAATAATTGTTTCACACATCCACGCTGAAAAGGGCTTGTCGGTATCGCCGGCAAGCCCTTTTTGTTTTTTTTCACTTTTCATCTTTTATCCGACATGGACAAAAAAATTTATCTGAACGAGTCAGACTTGCCTCAGTACTGGTACAATGTAGCAGCCGACATGCCCAACAAGCCACTGCCTCCCCTGCATCCGGGGACGAAACAGCCGGTGGGACCTGAAGACCTGGCGCCTCTTTTCCCCATGGAACTCATCAGACAGGAAGTAAGTCCGGAGAAACACATCGAAATTCCGGACGGTGTACGGGAAAAATACCGGTTGTACCGGCCTACCCCGCTGATCAGGGCCACTGCACTGGAAAAAGCCCTCGATACACCTGCACGTATTTACTACAAGTATGAAGGTGGCAGTCCGAGCGGTTCGCACAAGACGAACACTGCCTTTGCACAGGCATTTTACAACCGGGAGGAAGGGGTGAAGAAGATTGTTACCGAAACCGGCGCCGGACAGTGGGGCACCGCCCTGAGTTTCGCCTGTCAGCAGTTCGGACTCGCCTGCGACGTTTATATGGTGCGCGTGAGCTACGACCAGAAACCTTACCGCAGGGTCATCATGCGCACGTACGGGGCCGATGTTTATGCATCGCCGAGCAACAGGACGAAGGCTGGTCGCGATGTGCTGGCAGCCAGTCCGGACAGCAGCGGATCACTCGGCATAGCTATCAGTGAGGCCGTGGAAATGGCCGCAGGGGATCCGGATACCAAATATGCGCTGGGGTCAGTACTGAATCACGTACTCTTGCACCAGACGATCATCGGGCAGGAGGCGATCAAACAAATGGAATACACCGGCGACTTCCCCGATGTGGTAATCGCTCCGCTCGGGGGTGGTTCCAATTTCGCGGGCATTTCTTTTCCTTTTCTGCGGCATAAACTGGAGGGCAGTAAAAATGTTCGGTGTATAGCTGTGGAACCGGCATCCTGTCCGAAACTCACCCGCGGACAATTCCGGTATGATTTTGGCGATACGGCGGGCTACACGCCACTCCTACCCATGTACACCCTCGGACACCAGTTCATGCCCACGAGCATACACGCGGGCGGACTCAGGTACCACGGCGCCAGTGTCCTTTGCAGCCAGCTGCTCAAGGACGGGTTGATTGAGGCCGTCGCCATGCAACAACTGGAGTGCTTTGAGGCCGGGGTGCTCTTTGCCAAAACAGAAGGAATACTGCCGGCGCCGGAGGCAGCACACGGCATTGCACAGGTAATCAGGGAGGCAAACGCGGCCAAAGAGGCGGGAGAACCGCGCACTATCCTGTTCAATCTTTGCGGACACGGGCATTTCGACCTGCAGGCTTATTCCGACTACTTCGAAGGGAAACTGACAGACCATCGCCTCGACGACGGTATTATTCAGGAGAATATTGCAGCCATTGACATGCTGCAGCCTGTTTGAAATCAGATCTTCAGCAGCGCGCGCCGCCACACGCGCCCGCCGGCGCGCGCCTGAAGAAGGTATACACCGGGAGACCAGTGTAATACCCCAATATCAAGCTTTCCGTCGGGAGAATATCCGGAAGCCACCAGACGGCCGTCACCTGCGTAAATCCGGATATCCAGTTCTGCGCCTTGCTCACCGGAAATACGCACCACCTCAGTAGCCGGATTGGGAGAAACCAGGAGCTCGTCCCCGGAAAGCTGAAGCAGACGAGCGTCTGTAGTGACCGTGCGCAGTTCAACGCAGTAATCCTCCACTTGTCCGAACTCGAAATTTGAACAGGGCCCGGGGGGCTCAGGGTCCACCTCTGTGTATTTCATGATCACACGCATCCGGGTAACGCCGGCTGTTGTAAAAAAGGGCGTCTGAATGATTCCCGACAACGTGCCCTGCAGCGAATAGCCGGAGTCGAAGGCCAGTTCTTCAGGCATTTCAAAAACTCCGTTGAAATTGTAGTCAATAAAAACCCGGTAATACTCCTTGTAGCCGCCCCCCCAGAACCCCGGAGTAATGGCGAGACTTACAGAAGACAGCGGCTCCAGCACCGGTATTGAGTCAGTTTTTCCGGAAAAGTTCTGATACCCTGACCCGCCCTGTGCAGAAATGTGCTCCCAGTTTCCGAGTCTGACCGAGGCAATCCACTCCTCCTGCGCATCCTGAGCTGATACCGCACAATAACCGGCATCATAACATGCTCCACATCCCCGGGTGACGAACTGAAAATTATCAGAAAGCAGATTCCATCCGTCCAGACAATAGCCGAATATCCTGATTTCGTACGCTGTACAGGGCAGCAGTCCGTCAATTACCACCATCGGACTGTCTGCGACAGCAACCATCCAACCGTCAGGTGAGTCTGTTTTTCTGTAAAGGACCCGGTACAGAGAATAGTATTCAGGAGGAGGCCAGGAAAGTACAACCGACGAATTCTGTGCAACACTTGTCAAATCCAGGTCTGGTGCAGAACAACAGCCCTCGGTCAGAAAAGATGATGACAGCGACCAGTCGGACCATCCGCCCGAGGGGCAGAATGCCCTCACCTGAAACTCATATTCCGTGCAGGACTGCAGCCCGTCCAGCGTCAGCACATGCACTGACATACTGTCTGAATACGTCCAGTTCTCGTTCAGAATACGCCATCTGACCTGAAATCCGGACGCGCCGGACGAAGCATGCCAGGAAACAAGTGCCTGAAAAATATCTGTGAAGGCATTCAAAACAAACGGCTGCGGGCAATCGGGACATCCTTTTTCATACGTTGACAAAATATTGCCCAGGCTCAGTTTGCCGCCCGATACCGTTTTACTCTGCAGCGCAGTTGACGAATCAACGGTTGACAAAATCAGTTCCTTCACTTTTTGTGCAGCAAGGAAGGGATCCGTATCATTGAGTATAGACAGTTCAGGACATTTGGCACTGTGCAACAGTCCGACAGCGCCTGCCACATACGGAGCAGCGAAGGAGGAGCCCGACTGGGCAGCATAACCCTGGGAAGTGAGTGACAGCACACCCTCGCCGTACGTGGCAAGGTCAACCGTATTCAAGCCCCACGACGAAGTAGCTGCCAGCATTCCGGTGCCCGTCAGTGAAGTAACCGATACAAGCGAGGCCGACGGACAAGTTGCCGGCAGATCCCCGGCCAGATCAATATCAACGGGATTATTGGCAGTAGCGGCCACCGTCAGGATTCCTTCTGCACCCAGCCAGTCAATCATCTCGCACCAGAGCGGTGCGTCGGACGGGAAGCCATAATCCAGTCCCCAGGATGTATTGACTGCCACCACAAAAGCGCCCCGCTGGCCACCAGTTTCATTATACAGTTTCCGGTTTGTCCGTATATACTCGCAGGCAGACAAAATGCCTGCGATCGTATTGCCTCCTGCTACGAGCATCATTTTGACATGCCAGTTCACCCCGGTCATGCCTTTGGAATTGTTACCCGCTGCACCGATAATTCCTGCCACCCCGTTGCCGTGCTGCGTTGCCGTTCCTGCAACATCATCATTTTGAGAAACAACATTCCAGCCGCGGCAGTCATCCACATATCCATTCCCGTCATTATCAAGTCCATCGCCTGGTATTTCAGCCGGATTTTTCCAGTGGTTTGGCTCCATATCGGGGTGATACGCGTTGAAACCCGCATCAATCACTGCCACTACCACCGTATCACCGGCGGGAGTGAGTCCGCCAGTAGTATAATTCCATGCCTCCGGTGCATCCATATCATTTTCCGGCGCATTGAGATTGAGCAGCGGCCACTGCGAGGGGAAAAGCGGATCATCAGGAACCACCATTCCTCGCAGAACCAGTTGTTTATTCTCCTGAAAAACCAGCACCTCGGGCAGCGATCGCAGCCAGACAGCTCCACCCTCACCTGCTTTACTCGTACAAACTCTCCAGATATTCAGCGATTCGGATACCGGTGAAAAACTCCAGTCAGACCGGCTTCCCGGCATTGACGCGTGTTTAAACAGATCATCCGGGGTACGCTTCCCTGACAACTTCACCAGCCAGTCGCCTGTATTCTGTGCCTGCAGCATACAGCTGAACAGTAGAAGCAGGAAAACGCCCGACACCGACATGTGATAACATTTTTTCATGGAAAGCATCCAATTCGGATGCAAAAGTGCGCGTTTAATACTTTATTTGCCCGACCAACAGTCAAGAGTGTATATTTTTTCCAAAATATTACGGAGGAGTATTATCTTGTGATTGGAACGGGTATTCAACGATGCCCAAATTTTTTTAAGAATTTAATCCAAAATCCTCGCCAATTTGAAACAAAACATTGTTTAATCGGATTTTTTCCAAACAAGTAATAAATGATCACTACCCGTCGAGATTCTGCGAGTGTTCGCAAGCCGTTCTTGCATCTAATCCTGCTTCTTGTTTTTCTTGCGGCAAACGCGCGATCCTATGCTCAGGGATGCAGCTGTACCAACTGTCCGCAGTTCATGCCCGATAACTTTGTCGGCGGTTTTCTGATTAATGTGATGGGTGCCACTAACAATACACTTGGCCAGAATGGTCAGGGGGTATGTGGTGTCAACATGAGTTTTGACCACGAATATCTCGGAGATCTGAGTATTGTGCTTACCTCGCCGGGGGGACAGTCTGTAACGCTGGTTGGCCCCATCGGCCTGTTCGGCTCTACGGATTTCACCACCTGGAATATCGGTTTTGTGCCTTGTGGTGATACCCCCACCCCTGATCCGGGTTTCTCAAACCAATGGAACAACAACCAGCCCTGGGGCACTTTCGGGAACTACACAGGCACTTACTACCCCGCTACCGGGTGCCTAGAGAACTTCAACTCAGGTCCGGTAAACGGTACCTGGACGCTCACTGTAACTGACGGGCAGGGCAACGATGTGGGTAACTTCCTGAACTACGAAATCATTTTCTGCGACCCCGACGGTATCCTGTGTATTTCCTGTGATGCTGATGCCGGTGAGCTTACCCAGAACGATGTGACTGCCTGCGAGGGCTCGGGCGACCTGGTACTTGATCTGCCACCGAACTATCCGCCTCCGACGGATGCACCACCGGCAGCAGATTATGGCTATACCTATGTTATTGGCGGCGCAGGCGGTGTTATACAGTCGTATGATGCAACTCCCGACCTGACTGGTCTGCCTCCCGGCAACTACACGGTATGTGGATTTTCATACTTGTTGCTGCAAGAGAACAATATACCTGCACCGAATGGCAGCCTGACTGTTGCCCAGCTCAACACACAACTCGAATCCAGTCAGCCCCCCCTGTGCGGCGACCTGTCGGGAAACTGTGTGAATGTAACCATTCTGGAACTTCCGCCCGATGAGGAGGAGTTCGCCACTATCTGCAACCCTGAATGTTACGAGTTCCACAACCAGTTCTATTGTAACTCCGGCACGTATGTCAGAAATCTGCAAACCGACGATGGTTGTCCGTATGTTGCAACGCTGTATCTGACCGTCATACCGCCTATTATCAGAAATGTCAACGAGTCAATCTGCGATGGCAGCTGCGCCACTTTGCCCGGATTTGAAGACTTCTGCGATCCGGGAGCATATCAGGTAGTGTTTACTTCCGAGGTTTCCGGCTGCGACAGTATTGTGAATCTGAATCTGATTGTTCTCAACCCGGTCGCCAATATTGATCCTCCGGCGCCGCTCACTTGCAGCCAGACGACAACACTGCTCTCGGGTTCAGGCTCGAGCATTGGCGGCGGCGTGACATACCAGTGGACAACCACCGGCGGGCACTTTGTAAGCGGAACCAGTTCCATAAATGCGGTAGTGGACGAACCCGGTGTATATCAGCTCAAAGTTTGCAGAACATCGGGTGGAATCTCGTGCTGCGATTCTACCGAGATGACCGTTATCTCCCAACAACAAATACCTGCGCCGCCCAATGCTGTCGCCGGTTCTTCAGTAATTTGCCCGGGAGATACAGCTTCCTACACTGCTACAACCTCTGCCGGAGCTACTGGCTATTCATGGAGTGTGCCGGCAGGGGCTACCATCATTTCAGGACAGAATACGCAGAGCATCGAAGTGGTGTGGTCAGGCATTTCAGGAGGGAATGTATGCGCATCAGCCGTAAACCTTTGCGGAATCAGCAATCCGACCTGCCTGCCGGTTACTGTAGCACTGAGCGGTGCTCCTTCCACACCATCGGGTGACTCCATTGTGTGTGCCGGAGCCGTTAAAGTATATTCAGTCAGTCCGGTACCCGGAGCCACTGACTATACCTGGTCTGTTACCGGCGGGACTATTACTTCCGGACAGGGTACAATATCTGTGATTGTAAGCTGGTCGAATACCAGCGGAACCATCTGCGTAAGTGCCTCCACGCTGTGTGGTGTCAGCCAGAATATCTGCAAACAGGTCACTGTAAACAATATACCGGCATCACCCGTGCCTGCGGGCGCGCCAAGCGCATGCCCCGGAGGGACCTATACCTACATTTCCGGCGCCGTTCCGGGAGCTGCCAGCTACAACTGGACGGTAACAGGCGGAACAGTATCAGGTGGCCAGGGCTCCACCAACGCGCAGATTGACTGGGCTGGCAATGCTACATCGGGAACTGTTTGTGTGAATGCAGCCAACACCTGTGGAACAAGCGCCGACAGCTGCCTGCTGGTCAGCCTGAGTACACCCGCAGCCGGACCAATTAACAGTGTCTGCGACGGTACCGGACAATTCTACACTGTTACATTTCCGGTTTCCGGCGGTACAGCCCCCTATTCAGTTCAGGGTGGCACCGTGGTGAGCGGCATTTGTACCTCCGCTCCCATTCCGAGCGGACAACCTTACACATTCGTTATTACAGATGCCAACGGATGTGTTTCCCCTGCTATTTCAGGCTCTTTCAACTGCAACTGTACCACTGATGCCGGAAGTATGAGCCTCAGCCCGCTGTCAGCCTGCACAGACCAGTCTGTTACCGCCACACATCTGGGCGGACAAAATACCGATGGCAACGATGTGAGCGCCTATTTCCTGCATACCAGCGCAGGTGCTTCTCTTGGTACGGTTTATGGCCAAAATACCAGCGGAACCTTCAGCTTTTTACCGGGCATGACGCCGGAAGTCACTTACTATATTTCCTTTGTAGTGGGCGATAACAACAACGGTATACCCAGCCTGCAGGACCCCTGCCTCTCAGTCGCACAGGGACAGCCGGTCGTTTTCCATGCTTATCCGCAAGCCAATGCGGGTGCTGATACCGACACCTGCGGACTCAGCATTCAGCTGGAAGCACAGGCAGGTACAGGAACGGGTATCTGGACAGTGGTTACCACACCTCCGGGCGGAACTATCAATTTTATTTCCGATCAAAATCCGGGTAGTGGAGCGGCTGCAGCATCCTTCGGCGAATATTCACTGGCATGGACACTCGACAACAGCGGCTGCAGGGATGCAGATACTGTCGTAGTCGACTTTAATGACAATCCGGTGCTGGCCAATGCCGTATATGACTGTGATGCCAGCAACGAAAACTACTCTGTCACCTTCACTGCGGGGGGTGGAACACCCGGCTATCAGGTAACCGGCAGCGTACCTGCAACAGGCTCGGGAAATACCTTCACCTCAGGTTTCATTCCAAATGGAATTGCCTATTCCTATACGGCCACTGACGCGGCCGGATGTATTTCACAGCCATTTAACGGCGCCTTCAGTTGCGACTGTGCCACAGATGCCGGCTCCATGGATATAGCCACCCTGTCTGCCTGCGAAGGCGGGACAATATCAGCGCTCCACCTGGGCGGCGAGACGCTCGATGGCAATGATATTGCGGCTTACTACCTGCACTCCGGTGCAGGTAACTCACTGGGTACGGTGTTCGCCACCAACACAACCGGGGTATTCGGATTCCAGAGCGGCATGACCTACGGCGTTACCTATTATGTATCTTATGTGGTGGGCAATGACCTGAACGGACTACCCGACCCGGACGACTTCTGTCGGGCAGTATCTCCCGGACAACCCGTAATTTTCTACCAGGATCCGGTGGCCAATGCAGGAGCCGATGTCAACATCTGCGGCAATACAATCAGTCTGGCAGCAACTCCGGCAAGCGGAGGCAGTGGTATCTGGACAGTAGTCTCGGGGAATGCCAGCGATCTGAGTGTTACATCTCCTGCCGACCCGGTTTCCCAGGTGAGCGCTTCTGTCTACGGAGCCTACACACTGCAATGGACAGTCACCCGCAATGGCTGCTCAGACTCCGATCAGGTCGTTGTACAGTTCAATGATGCGCCCGTGGTGGCAGGCCTCGCGCGCACCTGCGATACCAATAACGAGAACTACACTGTGAGCTTCTCGCTGTCTGGCGGCACACCACCCTACACTGTAAACGGAGTGGCTGTGACCGGCACATCCTTCACCTCATCGCCGGTCATCAGCGGCGACCCGTACAGCTTCGTGGTGTCTGATGCCAGCGGCTGTCAGCTTCCTGCGGTAAATGGCGTATTTGCCTGTGCCTGCTCCACAGATGCAGGCACCATGCAGTCAACAACCATTACAGTCTGCCAGGGCAGTTCCATCACAGCAGTGTCGAATAACGACAAGACACTCGATGGGAATGATGTATATGGATATGTGTTGCACAGTGGATCCGGTTCATCACTTGGACAAATATTTGCACAGAATACGACCGGAACTTTCACCTTTCAGACTGGTATGAGCTACGGACAGACCTATTTTGTGTCGGCCGTGGCAGGTAATTCGCTGAATGGCTTCCCGAATCCGCAAGATCCGTGCTTTTCCGTGGCTGCTGGTCAGCCCGTGGTCTGGCTGGCCAATCCGGCGCCGATAGCGGGAGCGGATATAGCTGTCTGCGGAACAACCGCCACGCTCAGCGCCACTGCATCCTCCTTTGCGGGTACATGGACACAGTCAGCCGGTCCCGGAATCAGCACCATAGCCAGCACAACCGCTGCAAACAGCGCTGTTTCGGCGTCTCAGACAGGTGTTTACACATACCGCTGGACCGAAACCAACGGCAGTTGTACGGCTTTTGACGAGGTAAAAGTGACCTTTAACTCCATCCCTGCCGCAACCGGTGCGAGCGAGGTATGCGACGGCACAAATACCTCCTACACACTTTCCTTCACCGTACTGGGCGGCACTCCACCCTATCAGGCACAGGGAGTTACAGGTCTGTTTACCGGCAGCAACTTCAGTTCGTCGCTTATCACGAGCGGTTCTTCCTACACTTTCACGGTGATTGATGCCAACGGATGCGTTTCCGCACCTGTTACAGGCTCGGAAACCTGTGAATGCACCACCGCGGCGGGAACAATGGTTACCAGTCCACTGGTATTCTGCGCTACAGAGCCGGCCGTGGCAATATGGAACAACGACGGCAACAAGGATGCCAATGATATCATCCGGTTTATTCTCCACAGCGATCCGGGAACCGGACTGGGCACTGTTTACGCCACCAATTCCGTACCTGTATTCAGTTTCACTGCCGGATTGCAGACAGGCGTGATCTACTATATATCAGCTATTGCAGGCAACAACAGCGGTGGAAACGTGAGCACCTCGGATCCTTGTCTGAGCATCGCCATCGGAACACCTGTCAGCTGGGAAGCCCTCCCGAATGCGGATGCCGGGATAGATCACACCATAGATTGTATCATCAACTCGGCCGTACTGGGCGGTCCGGGCACCTCACCCGGACAATACCTCTGGACGCTGAATGGAAACAATGCAGGCAACACCAGTCAGATTACCGTACAACAGGGCGGTGTTTATACATTGCAGGTAAGTACTCCTGCCGGCTGTACCGATACCGATGATGCGGCTGTGATTCAGAACGATGCCCCGCCGGTTATTCACGGAATCACGCTGGTCAGTCCCAGATGCTTCGGCGAATGTAACGGCAGTATTACCATTGACTCGGTAAGTGCCTCTACACCCGTGCTGTATTCACTCGACGGGGTTGAATACCAGCAAAGTCCGGTTTTTGACCGCCTGAAAGCAGGAACCTACACTATCACCGTCCTCGATGAAAATGGGTGTGAAACAATCACCTCGGTGCTGAATCTGGCTACCCCCGGGCAGCTTGATGTCAGTTTCCCGACCGATCTGACCGTTGAGCTGAGCGACACCGTTCTGCTGACTGCTGAGTGCACCCTGCCACTGGAAGCCCTCGATACCATTATCTGGTCGCCACTGCTCGACTCATCAGAAACACGCGATCCGCTCACACAGCAATTCGTACCTTTGCAGTCACTGCGCTTCTTCATCACGGTGAAAGACACCAACGGATGCGTGTCATCCGATGTAGTGGACGTAAAAGTTGCCAAGCCACGCAATATATACGTCCCCAACGTGTTCAACCCGACAACCGGACAGGATCCGGTGCTGTATATCTTTGGAGGCAGGGATGTAGCTGAAATTGAGACATTCCAGATATTTGATCGCTGGGGAACACTGATGTTTGAACAGCAGAACTTCCAGCCCAACGACGAAAGACATGGCTGGGACGGCAAATTCAGGGGTAGTTTCCTCGATCCGGCAGTCTTTGTCTATCAGGCAAGAGTGCGGTTTATTGACGGGGTGGAAATACTCTTTGAAGGAGATATCACCATTGTCAGGTAGTGATTTTTAATACACAGAAACATGATTCATCTGACTCCGGCAGTTGTTCTGACCGTCCTTGTGCTGTACTTTGCCATGCTGGTGGCCGTAGCCTGGTTCACTGGCCGCAACGTAGGAAATGAGGGCTTTTTCCTCGCCAACAGGAAAGTTCCCTGGTGGGTGGTGGCGTATGCCATGATTGGAACCAGCATCAGCGGCGTTACCTTCATCAGCGTGCCCGGGAAAGTTGGTGGAACAGGCCTCAACATGGCCTTTTCCTACATGCAGATGGTATTCGGCTACCTGGCAGGATACCTGGTAATTGCCACCGTCCTGATGCCCATGTACTATCGCATGCAGCTCACCTCAATTTACGGCTACCTGGAAGAGCGGTTTGGATACTGGTCGTACAAAACAGGTGCAGGATTCTTCCTGCTGTCCAGGACACTGGGATCAGCAGCACGCATGTTCCTGGCCGCCGGTGTACTCCAGACGTTCGTTTTTGCCCCGCTCGGCGTGCCGTTCCCCGTCACTGCTGCACTGATGCTTGCGCTCATATACGCCTACACGCACAAGGGCGGTCTGAAGACCATCATCTGGACAGACACGATCATGACCACCTTCTTCCTGATGGCGCTGGTATTTACGGTGACAACCATAGGAAACGCACTTCACCTTGGCTGGGGAGATATCGTTCCTGCCGTGATGAACGGCAAGTACGGACAGATTTTCTTTTTTGACAATTTCCTGGGCAACCCCAATCATTTCGTCAAACAGTTTGTCGGCGGGGCGCTCATCGCCATCACCATGACGGGCCTCGATCAGGACCTCATGCAGAAAAATCTGGCCTGCAAGAACATACGGGACGCTCAAAAAAACATGTTCGTCTTCTGTATTTATTTGATAATTATCAATTTTTTGTTTCTTGTACTGGGTGCACTGCTGTACAACTATGCCGGTTCTATCGGTCTTGAAATTCCTGCGCGTACCGATCAGCTCTACCCCAGGATTGCCTTTGGGCATCTGGATGCAGCTGCAGGAGTTTTCTTCATCCTCGGACTCATTGCCAGCACGTATGCCAGCAGCGACTCGGCGCTTACGGCTCTTACCACCAGCTTCTGTGTTGATTTTCTCAACTTCGAAAAGAAAACACCTGCGACCAGTGAGCTGGCCTGGGAAAACGAAAATACAGCCGCAACAGTCGAGCTGGAAAATAAACTGCGCCGTCAGCGAACGTGGGTACATCTGGGCTTTTCGGCCCTCTTTGTCGTAATAATCGTTGTTCTCAACTCAGTCAGCAGTGACGCTGTGATCAACCTGATTTTCAAAATTGCAGGCTATACTTACGGTCCGCTGCTGGGACTGTTCGGATTCGGACTGTTCACAGACCTGAAACTGCGCGATAAATGGGTACCATTCGTATGTATCGCCGCACCGGCACTCACCTGGCTGGTAGAAATATCGGCAAAGCAGTGGCTCGACGTGGGCTTCCTGACCATTCTGATTAACGGACTGATAACTGCCGCCGGATTGTGGGCCATCTCGTTCAGGGAAGAGTAACCACTTGACAAGCTGGATTAAAGCGGTTAACTTTGAAGGATAGTTCACCATCAAAACCGCTTTTCAATGAAAAAGACCCTTGTTTTATCGCTCGCCCTGCTAACCGGCACGGTCGCAGCGGCGCAGGTGTTCATGCGACCTGCCGACAACGCCGCCCTCTCCGGAATGGGTGGCGTTGCTGTTTCAGTACCCGATGCCAGTTGCGGTGCATACAACGATGCACAGCTCGGACTCTCCCGCGGTGTACGCATGCTCGCTTCTTCAGCCATGCCTTACGGAATCGCCGGCTGGACAAACTCGCATGCCCAACTGATTGCCAGCCTTTCGTCCTCGGGTGCTGCTACCATCCGTTTATGGCACAATGATGCCGGGGGATATTCAGAGCAACGCCTTTCAGCAGGTTACGGACGCAGGCTGTCTGAAAAAATACTGCTCGGGCTCTCTGCAGACGGCCTGCGACGGGCTGCAGAGACCTACCAGCCTGACTACCAGATTTCCTGCTCTGTGGGGGTACTTACGCATATTTTACCGCAACTCTGGCTTGGCTGTACCATACAGAATCCGCTCCCGCAGCGCAGCGCAGGATTGCTGCTGCCCTCCGTATTCAGGTCAGGAGCGACCTGGAGGCCGGGCAACGTGCTGATGGTATCCGCCGAAACCGAGAAAATATCGGGTAAACCTGCCGGCGTAAAAGCAGGAATGGAGTACAGACCACAGCCACAGTTCGCGCTGCGCGCAGGCGTACGCACGGGCGGGGGCGCGAGACTATCGCTCGGAGCAGGCTTCAGTATGAAGAACGGACTCACCTTTGATGCGGCAACAGAATGGAGAGCCGACCTTGGAATTACCCCTGCATTCATGATTAGCCGTACATTTGCACCCACTGATCAAATAAATAGCAAACATTCATGAAAAACGTAACAGTCATCGGCAGCGGTACGATGGGAAATGGAATTGCCCACGTATTCGCTCAAAACGGCTTCAACGTAACCCTCGTTGATATCTCCGCCCCGGCGCTAGAAAAAGCCCTCGCTACCATCAGCAAAAACCTTGACCGGCAGGTGGCCAAGGGTACACTCACCGAACAGGACAAACAGGATACACTCGGCCGGATCATCACGCAAACCGACCTGAAAACCGGTGTGGCTGCCGCAGAGCTCGTGGTTGAGGCGGCTACCGAGAATATTGATCTGAAACTGCGCATTTTCGCTGATATGGATACCCATGCACCTGAAAATGCCATTCTGGCCACCAACACCTCGAGTATCAGC
Organism: uncultured Bacteroidota bacterium; assembly: GCA_903925535.1. Lineage (GTDB taxonomy): Bacteria > Bacteroidota > Bacteroidia > Chitinophagales > Saprospiraceae > M3007. Next base: position 35,360 of record CAIYFY010000422.1, read on the forward strand.
ATCACGAAGATTGCTGCTGCCACCAAACGGCCTCAACAGGTAATCGGCATGCATTTCATGAATCCGGTACCTGTGATGAAACTCGTTGAGGTGATACGCGGATATGCCACCTCCGACGAGGTGTGCAGCACCATTATGCGCGTCTCCGCCGAACTCGGCAAGGATCCTGTAGAGGTGAATGACTACCCCGGCTTTGTGGCCAACCGCATTCTGATGCCCATGATCAATGAAGCAATCTATACGCTGTATGAGGGCGTGAGCGGTGTGGCAGAAATTGATACCGTAATGAAACTCGGTATGGCCCACCCTATGGGTCCGCTCCAGCTGGCCGACTTCATCGGTCTCGACGTCTGTCTGTCTATCCTCCGCGTGATGTACGACGGTTTTGGCAACCCGAAATACGCTCCTTGTCCGCTGCTAGTCAATATGGTCACAGCCGGCAAGCTGGGTGCCAAAAGCGGCGAAGGTTTCTACAAGTACACACCAGGTTCGAAGGAACTGGTGGTAGCGTACAAGCGCTGAGTGCAGTTTGCCCCGGCAGAATTACCTGGTTTTGTTCAACCGCAGAGTGGCGCAGCGTATCTTTCTCTGCGTAACTCTGCGGTTTTAAAACGCGAAAAAACACAGGGAACCTGTTAAAACAATTCCA
>CAIYFY010000423.1 GCA_903925535.1 uncultured Bacteroidota bacterium
AGCAGTGTTTCATGGGTAATCCTGTTCGCCGACCATTCTGTACCATTTAGCTCGGCACTTTTTATGTATATGCCGGATGCACTGTTGTTTTTTGTTTCAATAATAAAATCCTTCCCGTTACTCAGGTGAATGGTTGCTTTGTCAAACACCGGAGACCCAAATGTGTAAACAGGATCTCCGGGAGCAACCTGATAGAGCCCCATGGCTGAAAGTACATACCAGGCCGACATTTGTCCGCAATCCTCGTTTCCCGAAAGTCCGTCCGGCTGATTTTGATACATTTCATTCAATATCTGTCGTACCCTGAGTTGTGTCTTCCAGGGCTCACCGGCATAATTATACAGATAGGCCATGTGGTGACTCGGCTCATTTCCGTGTACATACTGGCCAATTAATCCGGTGATATCTGCCTGGTTCCTGCCTGTAGTAGAACCTTTTGCTCCGAAAAGTGCATCCAGCTCCGCTACAAATGCCGCTCTACCACCCATCAGGCGCATGAGTCCGCTCACATCCTGAGGGGCTGCAAACCTGTACTGCCAGGCGTTTGCCTCCGTATAGTTGAAGTTGACCTCAAACGGATCAAAAGGCCAGTGCCAGGCGCCGTTATTGCGGGCTCTGAAAAAACGGGTGGAGGGATCAAACAGATTCCGGTAGTTCAGCGAACGTCTGAAGTATTTTTCAGCCGTTACCTCGTCTGAAAGAGCCCGGGCCATCCGACCCGCACACCAGTCGTCGTAGGCATACTCGAGTGTCTTGGAAACAGATTCAGGCTCTTCATCAGATGGCACATATCCGTTTGCTCTGTACGCAATTTGTCCCAGTCTTGTCTGGTTTATACTGGCCTCTATCGCTTTCAGCGCCTTCTTCGCATCAAAATCGCGAATACCCTTCATATAGGAATCGGCAATAACCGGGATGGCGTGATTGCCAATCATACAGTTCGTTTCATTTGCCGCCAGCTCCCAGACGGGTAACAGTCCCGACTGCTCGTATTGAAGCAGAAATGTATGGATAAAATCGGCAGTGCGGTTCGGCTCAATGATGGTGTACAGCGGATCACAGGCTCTGTAAGTATCCCAAAGCGAAAATACCGTGTAAACCGGCCTGTCGGAGTGATGAATTTTACCGTCGCGACCGCGATACCGGCCGTCAAAATCACTCCATATATTGGGTACAATCATGGTGTGGTACAGGGCCGTGTAGAAAATATGCTTACGGACTTCCGTATCAGTTTCCACTTCTATTTTAGACAGCTCCCGAAGCCATTTGCGCTGTGTATTCACCCTCGTCTGGTCAAAATCGAACGATGGGCACTCCGCATCCAGATTTTTTCTGGCACCATCCATACTGACACCCGAGAGCCCCACAGTGACTACCAGCGGCTCTCCATCGTTGTAAAAATCAAGCAGCGCGACAATTGACTTGCCCGACACCGGAGATGCCACCTCGCGCGGACTGCCCGACATATCGAGCAGTACCTTTCCGGTTATCGGCCTGGAAAACCGGGCAACAAAATAAATGTGCTGCTCATCAGCCCACGACTTTGATATACGGTAACCGGCAATCTCATTGGGACCCACCACTTCCAGGTGCGCGTCAAGCACCTTGTCGCGGTGACGCATATCAATCAGGATACTGCCACGCGCCTGATTTTTGGGATAAGTATAGCGATGCACGCCCACCCGTTCTGTAGCCGTCAATTCTGCAAGTATCTTCTGGTCTTCCAGAAAAACGGAGTAGTAACCTGCCTCCGCCCGTTCGTTTGATTTTTTAAATGGCGAGACATACTCCTCCGGTTTCAAATCTGTATTTCCGGTGTATGGCTTGAAAAGTATGTCCGCATAATCCGCCACACCCGTACCGCTCAGGTGTGTATGTGAAAACCCGTAGAGGAGCGTGTCGGAGTAGTGATAACCGGAGCACCCGTCCCAGTCCATCATGTCAATACGCGTATCGGGACTCAGCTGAACCATGCCATACGGAGCCGTTGCTCCCGGGTATGTATGTCCGTGCCCGCCCGTACCCGTAAAAGGATTGACATAACGGAGCGGGTTAAACTCCGGATTCTGGGCAAATGAGCCGGACTGGACCGAAAGGAGGAAAATAAAAAGAAGATGCAGAGAACGCATGTCGGAAATATTCGTGATATCAGGCCGCCAAGATACGACAGTCGGGTATCAGATGAAAGCCCTGAATTTGTCAGCACCATATCCGGTGAACAAGCGATGCTTATATTTCACACCTGTTTTGTATTTTCGCGGTGAATTTTTGGCAGTTGATTAATAACTGCCTGCGAATAATCCATACATTTCTGCGTTTAATGTTAAAATTAACCCAAAATGTCGGAATGACGAGAGCGCGCACCCGGTTGTCGCGTTCTTTTAAAGCGATTAACCATCAATATAATTCGGTATGAATTTTCGAAAAGCTATCCTTCTGGCGCTCCTGAGCCTGCCTGCTTTTTCAGTCCGCTCACAACAGACTACTGTTTACACGGAAGCAACACTCGCCTACAAGAGAGGAGTGGAATTTTTTAATCAGCACCTTTACGCGATGGCTCAACAGGAGTTTCGAACTGCTGCGGAGTACATCAGACCGGCGAATGAGCCCGACTGGAAAACACTTAAAACCGAGTCGGAACTATACTACGCCAAATGCGCCGTTCGCCTCGGACAGCCTGAAGCAGAGAAACTCGCACTCGACTTTCTGCGCGAAAACTCACCTTCTCCCATCGCCAGCCAGGCAGCACTGGAAATAGGTAATTATTATTTCGACCGCAAAGAATATGAGGAAGCGCTGAAATACTTCGATCTGGCTACATCTGCCAGCGGTCAGATACTCGATGAAATTACCTTTAAAAAGGGTTACAGCCACTTTGTCACGAAAGCTTTCTCCGAGGCCAAGAAGAACTTTTCTCTACTGCGCGAGAACACTGAAGGGACATGGTATCATCCGGCCAATTATTACTACGGATGCTGTGTGTTTTTCGAGGCCAAATATGCCGAGGCTGTCAAGGCTTTCAAAATTTGCGAAAAGTCGGAGCAGTATAAATCAGCCGTGCCTTATTATCTGCTCCAGATTTACGCAGCACAAAAGGAATATGACAAGGTTATTGACTATGGCAAGTCCAAAGCCGCCGACAACTCGCTCAGAAACAGGGCGGAGATCAATCAGCTCGTCGGACAGGCCTATTATGAACAGGATAAATTCGAGGCAGCTCAGCCCTACCTGGAGTTCGCCTCCAAAAACGGACTGCAGCTCCGCTCTGCCGATTTTTATCAGCTGGGCTTCACACAGTATATGAACGGTGATTACAAGGAAGCAGCCGACAACTTTGTGAAAGTAACGGAGGATAGCCTGCAGATTCAGAATAGCCAGTATCATCTGGGCGACTGTTACCTGCACATCAAAAAGAAAACCAGCGCCCGTGTAGCGTTCGGCAAAGCAGCCCGGATGAATGCCGACAAGGAAGTCAGGGAAGATGCCCTGATTAATTACGCCAAATTAAGCCACGAACTGAACGACGACAAGGAGGCTATCCGGGCATTGCAACGCATAGACGCCGGATCTGACCGCTATGAGGATGCCCAGGAACTCATGGGAGTCGTACTCCTGAGCACGCGCGACTATGAACAGGCAATCGAAATTCTTGAAAATATCAAAAAAAGAACGCCTAAACTCAACGAAACCTATCAGAAAGTAACCTATCTCCGCGGACTTCAACTGTGTCAGGACAACCAGAATGCAAAGGCGCGCAGGTACTTTGAAAAATCACTCGATTTCCCGCTGGATAAAAAGACAACAGCCCTTTGCAACTTCTGGATGGGATCTATTTTGAATGAAAACAAGGCCTACGAGGAGAGTAAAGCCTTTATCAGCAAATTCCTGAACAGTGCGAAAAGTTTATCGGGTGATCTGCCCGATGAAAGCAGTATCGCAACAGGAAACTATGTGCAGGGTTATAATAACCTGCTCACAAAGAATTACGGCAAGGCTGCCGAACATTTCAGTGAAGCGGTAAATGCCCTGAAAAAATATCGAAACCCGAGCGATCAGCTCAAGTCTGTACTGAGCGATGCTATCCTCCGCTCTGCAGATTGCCTGTTTGCCACAGGCAAGTCTCAGGAGGCTCTCCGCCTTTACAAGGAAACTATTTCCAAAAAATCCGGCGGATCCGACTACGCCATGTTCCAGATTGCCCTTATTCAGGGCCTGAACAGAGATGTGACCGGAAAAATCGGTATGCTGCAGGATCTTATAGACGGCTACCCGTCCAGTATCTTTATTGACGACGCATGGTATGAACTGGGTAACACCTATATGACAGCCGGTAACCAGAACAAGGCGCTTGAAGCATATACCGAACTGGCCAACGGGAGCAGGAAGAGTGACTACCTGGTCAGGGCGCTTCTGCAACTGGGCCTGATCAGTGAGAACAAGGGCTCCAACAAAACAGCGGAAGAGTACTACCTCAGGGCACTTAAAAGTAACCCGACCCCGGAAGAAAAGTCTATCGCATTCGAAGCACTTTTGGCCATTTACACCAATGAAAATGAAATGGACAAATATGTGAAACTGAAATCGCAGTATTCCGATGACGCCGACTCCGGTAACCCGGAGGAGGGCTACTACTCAATTGCAGAAGCACAGTTCAATAACGGCAAGTTCGACAAGGCCATTGAAGGATTCAACCGCTATCTCCGCGAAAAACCCAAGGGAGCCAATGCTTCCAATGCCTATTTTCTGCGGGGCGAAAGTTACTTCGAGCTGAAAAAATACCCCGAAGCGCTCAAGGACTACGAGGTCGTTCTGACAAAAGATGATGCCAGAAACTATGTAAAAGCTGCTGAAAGAGCTGCTGTCATTTGTACTGAACACGAAACTGACTTTGATAAAGCACTGGAGTATGCTCAAAAGTGGGAGGAAGGTTCCAAAACAGAAAAATCACGCCTGGCAGCTCAAAAGGTTGCGCTCATGGCCGCTTATGAAGCCAGAAAGGCCTCCGCTGTGTCTGATTACGCCAGAAAAATAAATGCCTCGCCGGTTTCAACTGAAAGTGACCAGGCTGAAGCAAATTATTATGGTGGCAAAATGGCTTTCGAAAAAGGAGAGTACAACCGGGCGCTCCCCCAGTTCAAATCGGTTACTGAAGCTGATGTGGCTATTGATATTCTCGCAGAATCGTATCACTTCATCTGCCAGATTCTCTACAAACAGAAAAAATATCAGGAGGTGATTGAAATGGTTGGAGAAGCAAACGGGGCCAGCGGCAACAGTAACGACTGGATTGCCAGAAATCTGATTCTGCTCTCTGATGCGCATCTCGCACTGGAGGAAAAGGCTGATGCCGTTGCAGCACTCGAAAGTGTAGTACAGTTTTATGAAGGAGATGATCCTGAAATCAGACGTACTGCACAGGAAAAACTGGACAAACTGCAGGGTAAATCGGGTCGCCCGGCCAATAAATCAGATAATAAAAACAAAAACCGCCTGGAGCTTGATGAGGGCAACTGATTCCGTCAGCGCCGTATCCAGCTTTTTTCACTCTAAATTTTTCAAAAATGACTACCCAGTATAAAGTCGTTCTGTTGTTTTTTATAGCCTTCTCTGCTACAGTTCAGTCTGTCGTGGCACAGCAGCCGGACGGCACCCTCGATGGCGGAGTTCAGGAGGTAACCACCACGCTGAAAGTGCGTATGGCAGATGCCAACAAAATTGAACTGGCGCCATCTCTGCCTCCTGTTGATACTTCTTCAAAAAAGTTGAAATATAACGTACCCGCGCATCCGGTTGAAATGAAATATGAGGCCCCGACGCTTCGTCCCATTGCCATAAAAGCGGCTGAAAAACAGGATGACTACCGCGGTTTTGTCCGTCTCGGCGGTGGCTCTCCCACCTCTGTTCTCGGTGAAGGTGGTTATTATTTCGGCAAATCAGATGTTTACGACGGTAAAATTTACCTGAAACATCACCAGCTCAGTGCCGATTGGGCACTCGAAAATCAGCGCTTCAGCAGTACCGGCGGATCCATCAGCGGAAATTATTATCAGCTCCCGTCCAATCTGGCTGTCGGCGCCAAAATTGCCTATAACTACGACCGGGTTCACTTCTACGGATATGACCACGAGGTATCTTCCTTCACCCGGGAAGCTACCCGTCAGGATTACAAGTTGCTCGATTTCAGCACAAAACTGTATAACAGGGAGCGGACCGATCTGGATCTGAATTTTTCTCTGGCTCCGCGCGTTTATCTGCTCAACGACTACTATTCCAACCGGGAAGTCGGCTTTGATATGCCTATGACTGCTACCAAGTGGTTTAATGAAAAGCATGCGCTCAGACTCGTCCTCAGACCTGATATCACGACTTTCACCGATACGGCGACTCACAAGCTCAACAATATTTATCTGCAACCGTCTTTCACATTTCACGCCGATGCAGTCCAGTTCAAACTGGGTGCGAACTTTGTGAATCACAAGGATGTGTTCAGTATATTTCCGGATGTAGATCTTACGCTCCGCATCTGGGGAGAGGGTATTCAGGCATTCGCAGGAGCAAGTGGTGACCTGCGAAAGAACACGTACCTGTCCATGTCGCGATACAATCCTTTCATTCAGATCAGAGAGTCTGAACTCCGCAACACCAGCACTCTTAATTTCTTCGGCGGTGTGAAAGGCAATGTAGGGTTTATTGAATATAACGGACAGGTTGGCTACAGCAAGGTCGGAGATTTGGCCTTGTACCAGACGCTGTTTTATACGGATCTGAACGGAGCTTCAATTACCCGCTTCGCCACCCTCTACGACTCCGCCAGTATTTTCAATCTCCAGTTCACAGCCAAAATCAAGCCTGTAGAAAATCTGGTGCTTACAGCCACCGCCAGTCAGAATGTTTACAGCCTCGCCAACATGGAAGCTGCTTTTGGTCTGCCGGAAATTGAAGGCAACTTTGGCGCAGTTTATAATCTGCTGGAAAATAAAATGTCGCTGAAAGCCAATTTTTACCTGGCCGACCAGATTCCATATCGCGATGAATTGGGAGTGCTGGGCGAGAGCGATGTACTTTATGATCTCAGTCTGGGCGGCAGCTACTTCTTTTCAAAGAATGTTGGTGCGTTCCTCGACATCAACAATATACTGAACAACAAACGGGAACGCTGGTATCGCTACCCGATGGTAGGCCCCAACTTCATGGCCGGTGTGACGGCAAGGTTCTGATTGCTCCGGCTCAAAACACACAGGGGCGTACCGGATCGGATTCCGGTACGCCCCTGTGTGTTTTGAGCCGGGACAGCTTTCAGAATGTAATTGTATAGCTGTACGTGGTTGAGCCCTTTTGCTCTTCGGTGCTTTGCGGCTCCGCCGGCTGACTCACCGTGGTGGTAACTGTATATGTGTAGCTCACCTGCTGCTGTTGTGGCACCGGAGCCTGTACAGGCTGCTCCTCGGGCAATTTGAAATTGATACGCACTTTCTGGTGAAACAGTACGTGTATCCCCCTGTTTTTGGCTACGGTAAACCGGAGCATCTTTACCACGCGGGCGGCCTCTTCGTCGCAACCGTATCCCAGTCCCTTCAGGACGCGCGTCGCTACCACGGTACCCTTGTTGTCTATGTCGTACTCCATATATACCACCCCTTCGATCCTGTTTGTCAGGGCTTCTTTGGGGTAACGCAGGTTGGAATACAGAAACTTTGTGAATTCTTTGGGTCCGCCGGGATATTCCGGCTGATAAACAAATCTGGTTTTCTTTTTATCCTTTTCCATCTGAATCAGCCCTTGTTGAGTTGTGCGCCTGACTTCCGGAATGCCTTGTAGGCGCCTTTTCCGAACTTTGAGCCGTTGAATACTGAATAAGGTGCTTTCATCTTTTGCTCTTCCTCCGGCAAGGCGCTGAACGTGGCACACTGTTCTGAACAACATCCGCTGTACTTTTCCTCGCAGGCAGGACACTGTATGAAAAGAATATGGCAGTAATTGTTGGTGCAGTTCACGTGTGTATCAGCCGGCTGACCGCACTGGTGACACTGTGCTATGATATCTTCACTGATTCGTTCGCCCAGACGCTCGTCGAAAACGAAGTTGATCCCCAGAAATTTGTTTTTCAGACCACCGGCCTTCACCTGCCGGTTATATTCAATAATACCGCCTTCCAGCTGAAAAACATTGTTGAAACCTCTGTACTTCATATAGGCACTCGCTTTTTCGCAGCGAATACCGCCAGTACAGTACATCAGAATATTTTTGTCCTTGTTCTGCTCCAGCATTTCAGCCACCATGGGCAACTCCTCCCTGAAGGTGACTGCATCCGGTACGATGGCATTTTCAAAACGGCCTACCTCGCTTTCGTAATGATTGCGCATATCCACAATCACGGTATTCGGATCCTCTGCAAGTTTATTCCAGGCATCGGCATTCAGGTGCACGCCCGTTTTGGAGGGATCAAACTGCGGATCGTCAATGCCGTCGGCTACAATTTTGCTGCGCACCTTGATGGTAAGTGTAAAAAATGACTTTCCATCCGCCTCCACGGCAACATTCAGTCTCATTCCGCGGAACATAGGCCATGTATCCATGTATTGCCTGAAGTCATCATATCGCTCTTCAGGTACAGAAAGCTGGGCGTTCACACCTTCATGGGCCACGTATATCCTGCCGAGTACCCCCAGTTCATGGTAGTTGATGAACAATTCATCCCGAAAGGCGTACGGATCTTCAATCCTGTGGTATTTGTAATAGGAGAGTGTGACGCGTTTTTCCGTGCTGTTGCGCATACGTTCCTTCAGTTCGCGGCGATTGACGCGATTGAGCAGATTGCGCAGTGGTTTTTTCTTCTGTATTTCCTGTTCCATAATTTCGGATGCAAAGATACGGGTTAACGGTTCAGTTATCCATATATATGGCTTTATTGAGCATCCTGTACCCGTTTCACGATATCGGGATCCACCTGATAGGCCTTTTGCTGCAGTACCCGTGCCTTGTCGGGCATACCCAGATTGTTATACGCTACACCCAGCTCCCAGAGGGCAGCGGCATCTTCACCGGCCACGGCTTCTCCTTTCTGAAACCACTCAAGAGCAGCATCTTTATTTCCCTGTACCATATTCAGTACTCCCAGCAGACGCGCTGTTTCGGGATCTTTCGGATTTGTCTGCCATGCTTCGTCCAGATAAACCCTTGATGAGGCAAAGTCTCGCCTGAGTTGTCCGGCGTCGAGGCCTGCTCCGCGCAGGGTGGTAGCCAGGCGTTCCCTGCCAACCGTATTATCGGGGGTTTGGGCAAGAACTTTGCGGTGGTCGGCAATCGCCTCGGGGTACTTTTTCAGCTCTGCATAAAGATTCCCTCTGATAATGAGTGCTGTCTGAAAATCGGGATATAACGCAAGGGCGGTATTGATATGCTTCAGCCCATCCTCCGCAAGTGCCGTTTTTCCGGCTGTATCATCCGTCTCCCGCGCGCGCTCCAGGAGTACCTGTGCGTATGCAATCTGCAGTTTTATACTTTTATCAGAAACGGCCACATCGGTCCGGTACAGCTTTTCGTTGCTTTCCCACGCAAAATTTCGGGTGAATGTCTTCAGGGAGAAGAGCACCAGTACCGATATCCACCATATCCGCGCTGCGCCGCCACGCTGTTGCCATCTGTCGAGCAGCAGTGCAGCCACCAGACAAATCCCTGCTGAAGGCATGAATGCAAAGCGCTCGCTCATATTGGTACCTATGGGGAAAACCAGATTGGAAACGATTCCAAGCGGAAGCAGGAACGCCAGCCATCCGTATGATTCGGGATCGCGGTGTCTTGCGCCGCGGAACATGCGGTATGCGATATAACCGTACAGTGCCACAGCCAGCAGTACGAGCGGATTGGCAAGGGTGGTCACGTCTATTTGTCTGGGATAATAATCATGCGTAAGCGGATGCGGAACAATAAGCAGTTGCAGGTATTTCCAGAGTGTGTATAGTATGGTGGCCAGTTTTTCAGAGAATGAAAACGGAACAAGCTGTCCGTTTACGTCTTTCAGAAACGGGTTGTTCAGCAGCTCTGCCGGCGCTGTTCCAGCCAGCGAGCTCCACGGCAAAACGGATCCCCGGATTGCAAAAAACACCAGAAATGCTGCCATCACCGGCCATATATAACCGATAACAGGTTTGTTCCCGGATCTGAAAAACCAGACAGCAGCCGGAATCAGTACGATATATGCTGCAGCATTTTCCTTGGAAAGGCAGGCAAGCAGAAATGCAGATCCTGCTGCCAGTAACCACTTCTTTTCACCGCTGTCGTAGCCCCTGAGTGTGTAGTACAATGCCGCCAGACTTCCCAGAAGGGCCAGTATTTCATCGGCACTCTTGATATTGGCAACCACCTCGGTGTGCAGGGGATGTACAACAAAAAGCAATGCTGCCATCCACGATACATTCAGCGATGTTTCCCTGCCTGTATCGCGCAGCAGCAGCCGGAGTGTGTGAAACAGCACCAGTACCGTCAGTGAAAAAAGCAAAACATTCATCAGGTGAAAAACAAATGCGTTTTCACCGAAAAGCTGGTAAACAATGGCAAAAAGAACCTGAGAAACGGGCCTGTACCTGCCGCCGGATACCAGTGTGTCCATCCCCTCTTTCTGGAAATAGCCATAAAAGGTATCGTGTGTCAGTATATCCATGATGCCGCTCAACCCCGCTTTTGTATAGGCGTTTTCAAGAATGACAAGCCCGTCGTCGAGGACAAATCCGTGGCCCAGGGTATTGGCATACAATATAAAGGTCAGAATGAACAGCAGCCAGTTTCTGGTTGCCAGTCCTGTAGCAGCGCTTGCGGAGGCGGCGGGGACAGTCTTTTCGGGTTTGATGCCAGATTTTTTTGCCATGTTGTAACGAATATTTCAATCAGCCAACTGATTCGGTATCCCGTTTGATGTTTTCAGTATCAGTTGTAACGAAGCCTACTGTGATTTCTTTTTCTGCTCTATTTCGCTCGCATTTAGCGAAAAATCTACTGAAAGTTCCCAGTTGGCGCGCAAGCCTTCTATTTTTTTGGTAAAGTTGGCTTCCGGTTGTCTGTGCAGGTAATAATCTCCTGTGTCCCAGCGACCGTTTTGATTGGAGTCGTGAAATACTCTTGCAAGCCAGGGGGCCACCGGAAGTCGGGGGAACAGAAAGGTTTCTCTGGTTGTTGAGGCCCTGAAGATTCGCTCCTCTTCTGCGTTGGGGCCGTTCAGCAGCTGAAGTACGTACTGTTCACCCGGAACAAGGCGATCTACATTGATTGTCAGAGAAGACAACTGCTTTTCGGCGGGGATATTAATCTGCCGGCGAAGTGTGTCGGTATTTTTGCTGCCCCACCAGTCGGTAACCGCACCTGGCAACAGCGCCAGTTTGTAGCTTGCGCCGGGCTGCCAGTTTACATCCAGCCGGAGTCGGCGCGGTTGAGTACTGTCGCTTGTCCATGCGTAGTTGCGAATACGGACAGAGTCGGATACTATTTCCCACAGCGAAGTATCAGCGGAAACAATCGGAGCATTAAACAGCAGCGGCAGTATTTTTCCCGGCGTATGCTGGACGGTCTTGATAAAGTTCGCAGCCGGAAGTTGCTTCACGTCGGCACGCGGGGCATCACCGTCAAGATAGACACTGTGTTTTTTCAGAAAATTATCTTTTGACAGTGCCTTTATCTTCACGGTATCGTTATTGACCAGAAGATTCCAGGAGCTGTCGGCTGGCAGGTCGTACCATACCAGAACAGAATCAGGCGTTCTTTCCTGTACGATATTCAGTCCGGGTACAGTATCAGTCCTCACCAGCGCTGAATCAGCTGATCCACTGAATTTCAGTCTGACCAACCCGTAAGAATCAGTGTTTTTCTCGGAGAGTCTGTACTTCGGCTGATTTTTGAAGAGCAGCAGCGACACAATATTCTGCGCCGAATCGTGTACACTGAGCAGGGTATCCAGAAAAGCTATTTTTTCATTTTCGCCATCCCAGCGAAGGTTTTGGTCGGCGTCTTCAATAGCAGCTACCTTGAAACGGCCAGCTTTTACATTTCTGATATCAAACCTGCCCGATTTATCTGTGCGGGAGAAGTAATATGGCCTCGATTTCCGTACCACGCTGTCGGCGGCAATGTCATAGAGCATGACAGAAATATTTTCAACAGGATCTCCCGTGAGGGCATCTGCCACTCGTCCGCTTACCCTCAGGCTATCGATGAGATCACCGGTTGAAAAAACGAAACGGAGATCTTTTGCGGCATTACCCTCGTGCAAATCCTTGATAGCCGTACCAAAGTTGATGGTATAGGTTGCGCTGTCGCGCAGTTGTTCCGACGGATCGAAGGTCAGGGTGACCGTTTTTCCTCTCAGAATAACTTCAGGGCGTTTGGCCAGGGGCGGCGAGACAACAATCTGGCTGGCTGCATCCGAGATTATTACCCATTCGTCGAATCGGAGTTCAATTTTTGAGGGTTTGAAGCGGGTGGAGTAGTTTCTGGTACTGAACAGCGTATCCACCGAGGGAGGCGTTGAGTCCTTGGGGCCACCCGTGGGCGCACCCTGGCGCGCGCAGGAAACAAGTGCCAGCGCAAGCAACCATACCGGGAATGAGTTACTGAAGTTCATATTTGGAAAGGCTAAGGTAAACCATGATGATTGATTCGTATAAAACAGAGCTGTTAATTGGCAGAATTTCGCAATAATTGCCACGTTTTTTGGTTATCAGGAGCATTATAAAGAAATTTACGACCATGAAAGAAGATATACAACTACTGTCGAAGGAATTGCTTGAGGAGGTGACCGGCTGGCGACGGCATCTTCATGCTCATCCCGAGTTATCCTTTCAGGAAGTGGAAACAGCCCGATTTGTTGCTGAGCAACTACAGTCAATGGGTGTTGAATTCCGGCGCGGTATTGCCGGGAATGGCATCGCTGCCCTGGTCAAAGGGAAGAATCCGAGGAAAAGAACCGTGGCGCTGCGTGCCGACATGGATGCTTTGCCCATTCAGGAAGCGAACAATACGCCCTGGGCATCCAGAAATCCGGGGGTGATGCATGCGTGCGGACACGATGTCCATACGGCTTCCTTGCTTGGTGCAGTAAAAATTTTGCACAGCCTGCGCGATCATTTTGAGGGGACTGTCAAATGTATTTTTCAGCCGGGAGAAGAACTGCTTCCCGGCGGTGCCAGTCTGATGATTCAGGAAGGAGTTCTGGAGAAGCCGAGGCCGGTCAGTATTTTCGGGCAGCATGTTCATCCGCCCCTTCGTGCGGGCGTAGTGGGTTTCCGGCCGGGCATGTATATGGCCTCTACTGATGAAATATATGTTACTATAAAGGGACGGGGCGGTCATGGTGCCATGCCTGATCAGTGTATTGATCCGGTTATGATTACGGCGCAGCTGCTCGTAACACTGCAGCAGATTGTCAGCCGGTATGCCGATCCTGCCTTGCCTGCAGTTCTGTCTTTCGGGAAAATCAATACCGTTGGCGGAGCTACCAACATCATACCCGGAGAGGTTCAGCTGCAGGGTACCTTTCGCACCATGAACGAAAAGTGGCGTTTGGAGGCTCACAAACGCATGAAGAAGATTGCCGAATCGCTTGCCAAAAGTATGGGAGGCGCCTGCGAATTCAATATCGTGAAGGGTTATCCGGTGCTGTATAACGATGAAGCACTCACTTCCAGGGCAAGAAAACGGGCAGAAGAGTATCTGGGCAGGGAAAACGTGGTTGACCTGCCCATTCGCATGACAGGAGAGGATTTTGCCTACTATGCACAAGTAATGCCGGCCTGTTTCTACCGGCTGGGTGTGGGCAATCCGGAAAGAGGGATCACTTCACCGGTACACACCGACACATTTGAAATTGATGAGGCAGCGCTGGAGACAGGCATGGGGCTTATGGCCTGGCTGGCACTGCAGGAGCTCGCAGTATAGATCAGACACACACTAAAAAAGCCGAGGCTTCCCGAACAGTTCGGGAAGCCTCGGCTTTTATTGAGAAGGAGCCTGAATTAGAAATTCGGGCAGTAAACACCGCGGCGCTCGGGTCCGCAGATTTTGTACACCAGAGAGAATTCGAAGGCACCGTTGCCGTTCGTTGCCGGATTCAGGCTGGATGTGTTGATATCGTAGCTGAAGCCGATAGTGAACTGCTCGTAGTCGAAGCGGGTGCTGGCGATAACTGCGTCGAGCAGTTTGCCATCGCTGAGGCGGTTAGCCATACGAGCCCAGATACCGAACTGGAATGCCTGATTGTAGCGGCGGCTGTTGCCGAGCAGGAACTTGAAGGAGTTACCCACGTTCACCTGCCAGGACGGGCCCTGGAAGAAAGTAACAACACCCGGGCTGAGACCGAACTTCTGAGCAACCATGAATTCGCCACCAGCATGGAAAGTAAACTTGCTGTAAAGCGGAATACTGATGCGGTCGCCAGTCTGATCATCGCGATCGAAAGACTGGTTTGCGCGGTTCAGGTGATTGAAAGCACCACCAAAGTAGAAGTTGGCATCAGGGCTGAGTACACTGAACCAGAGCGCACCGGCAGACAGATCCATGAAGATGAAGCTCGGATCGTCAATGAATTCCTGCGGCTTGGTTTCGTCGTACTGGCCATTTCCGTTATTCTGGCTTGGCCAGCGGAGATTGCCCACGTTGATGCTGCGGTTGCTCACACCGAGGTCTGCACCCAGAACGAGGTAGTGGGCCTTCTTGCGGTAGCCACCCATCTTCTTGGCATAAGAACCCGATCCGCGCAACTGGGTAGTGGCGAACTCGGAGGAACCTGCCTTGTCGCCCCAGAGTGTTCCGCCCACGCCGAAGTAGTCGTAGCGGCCTACAGGAATCTTCTGGTCATAGCTGGCAGAATAGGTATTGTAGGCATTGTTTTTCAAAATGGAGGCCCACTGGTTGCGGTAGTTGGCAACGAGGCGGTGATTACAGTTCATCACGCCAGTCATCGCCGGATTGAGGTTCAGCGG
>CAIYFY010000424.1 GCA_903925535.1 uncultured Bacteroidota bacterium
ATCATCAGGAACATGAAGATCCAGTTTCCCTTCATGAAATCTGTGCGCGTGCGCGTGCGGAAGATGAATCCTCCTGTCTATGGAAGACTGATGCAGGAAGGGAAAACAGCGCATGCGGTTCCCGGACAGGCCGGGAGTGCCTGGGTAGAGGATGAAGTAAATCTGGTCAGTAAATGCCCGCGCTGCAAGCTGGATTTTCTCTGTTACAAGGACGATACCTGCTGGTGCAGGACTCTCAGTGTTCACCCGGCCACCCTTGAAAATCTGAAAAGGCAATTTGGCACAACGTGCCTCTGCAGCGATTGTATGAAGCTGTACAAAGGATAGTGAACAGCGGCCCGGCTGATAGCGGACCGCTGTTCATTGTACTGTGTCCTGATCCTCAGAGTGAGCGTCCCCAGGTTACGCCTTCCTTGCCGTCTTTCACCTGAATTCCGATTGCAGACAGTGCGTCCCTGATTTTGTCGCTGGCTGCCCAGTCCTTCTGCGCTCGTGCCTGCGCGCGCATGTCGAGTATCAGATCCATCAGGCCGTCAACCACCCCGCTGTCGCCACCGGACGAAGTATCATCGAGCAATCCGAGAATATCGAACAGGAATGTGGCGAAGGTCACCTTCATCTTGTCGAGCACCCATGGCGACAGTGCATCTGCCGGCAGTTGTTTATTGGCAATTTTATGCACATAACTACCCATTTCATTGAGTGCTGCGATAACCATGGCCGTATTGAAATCATCGTCCATACCCTGATATGCCTCTTCCATAAGACTCAGCACAGCGCGGTCATGTTCATTTTCCGATCCGTCGAATGCTCCGGAGTCCACAGGCATTGACTGCAGCAGGCGATTCGTTTCCATCAGTTTGTTATAGCCCTTTTCTGCCGCCAGGAGCGCATCGTCGGTGATATCGAGCGTACTGCGGTAATGAGCCATCAGCATGAAGAACCGGACCACCATAGGCGAGTAGGCCTTGGTGGTATGGGGACTGTTACCTGAAAACAGTTCTGCCGGGGAAATGGTATTGCCGTCTGACTTGGACATTTTCCTGTTGTTCAGCAGCAGCATGTTGGTGTGCATCCACGTGCGGGCGGGCGAGCACCCGCATGCGCCATGATTCTGGGCTACCTCATTTTCGTGGTGAGGAAACTTCAGGTCGTTGCCACCACCGTGTATATCAAATGATTTACCCAGATACTTGGTACTCATGGCACTGCACTCGAGGTGCCAGCCGGGAAATCCTACCGACCACGGGCTGTTCCAGACCATCAGATCCTGAGGACGAGCTTTCATCCAGATAGCGAAATCGGCAGGATGATCCTTCTCGTCCTGATTTTTCAGTTCCCTGGTTTCAGCATACAGGTCATCAAGCACCCGTCCGCTGACCGACCCGTAAACA
The DNA here is from genome assembly GCA_903925535.1 of uncultured Bacteroidota bacterium. Taxonomy (GTDB): domain Bacteria; phylum Bacteroidota; class Bacteroidia; order Chitinophagales; family Saprospiraceae; genus M3007. The sequence goes on from CAIYFY010000424.1 coordinate 1,395, forward strand.
CCCGGATTTTCGCCGGCGAATTTGGGGACATTGAAATAAACCGAGCCATTGCGCTCGTAGGCAAGTCCGCGGTCGAGGATACTCTGTACCATCTCAATCTGCTCGGGGATATGTCCCGTAGCACGGGGTTCAATACTTGGCGGCAGCGTATTGAGAATACGCATCATATCATGGAAGCCGAGCGTATATTTCTGAGCGACCTCCATTGGCTCGAGCTGAGCCAGTTTTGAGCCTTTGGCCATACGATCTTCACCGTCATCGGTGAGGTGGCCCACATCGGTGATATTGCGTACATAACGAACTTTATAGCCGATATGCCTGAAATAGCGGTGAATAACATCGAAACTCACATAGGTACGGCAATTGCCCAGGTGTGCGTCATTATAGACAGTGGGGCCGCATACGTACATACCAACGTAGCCCGGCGTAATCGGCTCGAATACGTCTTTTTTTCCAGTGAGTGTGTTGTATATTCTGAGTTTTCGTGCTTCTTGCAACATGTTGCGAAATTGAAAAATTGATTTTGTTATTTTGAAGCCCTGGAGGCTGCCCTGGCCTGACGTGCTTTTTTTTGTTTTTCCGCGACTATATCCTTTACCACCACACTGGCCATGTGGAGGCCGAACAATGCCGGAATATACGAGCAGGTTCCGTAGAAAGATCGTTTGAACTTGCTGCCGTCTGTGAGCATCATGGTGGATATATCAACCAGTTCGGAGGAAAAAACCACCGTAACACCCCTTCTGACACCTTTTCTTTTAAGTCCTTTGCGCACCTGTTGTGCGAACGGACAGTTGTAGGTTTCGGAGATATCAGCCACACGTACCTGAGAGGGGTCTATTCGTCCGCCGGCGCCCATACTGCTAACCACCCTGATTCCCTTTTGTTTACAGGTAACGACAATATACTGCTTTGGCTGTATGGAATCAATACAGTCGAAAACATAATCAAACTCGGGGGTTATCAAATTCCTTACCTCTTCGGGGCCAAGAAAGCTGTTGATCACGCGGAGATCAACCTCCGGGTTGATATCGCGGATACGGGTAGCCATGACATCCGCTTTTGCCTGTCCGACGGTACTGTGAAGCGCGGGCAGTTGCCGGTTTGTGTTGGTGATATCCACGGTGTCGCCATCCACAATTGTCATTTTGCCCACCCCTGCGCGTGCTAGGAATTCGGCAGCATAACTGCCCACACCACCGAGTCCTATGACAAGAACGTGCAGATTTTTGAGCAGATCTATAGATTCCTCGCCAAGTAACAGTTGAGTTCTTTGCAGCCAGTGTGGCGAGGGTGAAGCAGACATATCGTTCACGATAGTTCAGATTGTTTGAGTTCAGAGTGCCTTTCTCAGTCTTGCGACCGGAATATTGAGCTGTTCGCGATATTTTGCAACTGTCCTGCGGGCGATGTTGTAGCCTTTTTTGAGCAGGATTGACTTCAGTTTTTCATCTGAAAGGGGTCTTCTTTTATTTTCTTCACCGATTACCTCGGACAGAATTTTTTTGACTTCCAGCGTTGACACCTCTTCCCCATCCTGCGTACTGAGACTTTCGGAGAAAAAGTCCTTGAGTCGTTTGGTACCAAATTCAGTTTGAACATATTTGGAGTTGGCCACGCGGCTCACCGTGGAAATATCCAGTCCGGTAGTATCGGCGATATCCTTCAGGATCATTGGCTTGATTTTCTTCTGATCGCCGGTGAGAAAAAACTCCTCCTGATGGCGCAGAATAGCGCCCATCGTCAGTGTCATAGTCTGGTGGCGCTGCTTGATGGCGTCAATAAACCAGCGTGCGCTTTCGATTTTCTGTTTGATAAACAGTACAGCTTCCTTTTCCTGGCGGGTTGGTTTGCGAGCCATCCGGCCGTCGTGAAAAGACTTCAGCATATCCCGGTACTGGTCGTTGATACGGAGATCCGGGGCATTTCTCGCATTGAGGGAGAGTTCCAGTTCGCCATCGCGGTTACTCACGATAAAATCGGGTACCACATAATTGAGCACCCGGTTATCACGGGTCGCGAATCCGCTGGCAGGCTTGGGATTCAGTTTGAGAATTTCATTGATAGCTTCTTTCAGCTCTTCTTCCGCCACATTCAGCTGCCGGCACAATTTGGGGTAGTGTTTCTTGGTAAATTCGTCGAAGTACTGACTGATAATACGGATTGCGATCTGAATGGTATGCTTTTCATCACCGGACAGCGTCTCTTCTTCCTGTCTGAGTCTCGACTGTAACTGAAGCAGCAGACATTCCTGAAGATCTCTGGCGCCGGTGCCGGGAGGATCGAACTGCTGTATGCGGGATAAAATCCGGTTAATTTCTTTCTCGTGAGTGGAAATATTGCGGCTGAACAGGAGATCATCAACCATCGCTGACGGTTCGCGTCGCATATAGCCATCGTCGTCAATAGAGCCGATTATCTGCAGTGCTATATCATATTCACGTTCGTCGAGATCGAGCATACCCAGTTGCTGTTCCAGGTATTCGTGAAAAGTATTTTCAAATGCCAGGGGCATTGTCTTCTCATCGTCGTCGCCACCGCCTTCATCTCTGGTTTTATACGTTGCCGGGTCATCTTCAATAAAATCCATGAGATAGTCATCCAGTTCCGGTCCATCGTCGTTGCTGATACTGACGGTTTCTTCATCGGCATATTCCTCCGCTGAGTCGCGGTCTATATCATCCAGCGCATCACCGGAGTCTTCAGCATCGTTCCCCTCTGACTCATTTTTCTCGTTTTCGTAGAAGGCAGCCTCTGTATCGGTCTGTTCCAGCATATCGGTCAGATCTGCCGTTTCATCTCCTTCCTCCAGAGCAGGATTGGCTTCCAGCTCTTCCTGAATACGCTGTTCGAGTGTGGCCGTAGGAATTTGCAGCAGTTTCATTAGCTGAATCTGCTGGGGCGACAATTTTTGCTGCAGTTTTTGACTGAGCGTTTGTTTCGGGCCAAAGGGAGATGCCATCGAGTAATCAGGGAGGTTAATTTCTCAGAGCCTTTGTCGGTGGAGATTGTCCTCTCAAATAAGGGGCCAAGTTACGAAAGTTGCTTCTGAGCAATGTATTAAAGAATTTAAATCATTTATTTTTTGCTACATAAAAAGCTGTAAACAAATGATTTAATGAAAAAAGTGAAGGATTATACAAAATGAATTTGCCTGAAAAAAGTTGGCAAGGATAAGACAAAATTCAGAATTTACGATAAAAAATTTATAAAATTCTATGTGGGGGCTCCCTTGTGTACACCGGGGGTCACCCCTTGTCTTTGTTGGCCAGTTGTCCGCAGGCGGCATCAATATCCTTTCCGCGGCTCCTTCTGACGGTTACGGTTACGCCTTCTTTTGCGAGGTGTGCAGCAAAAGCATTAAGTCTGTTTTCATCTGATTTGGCGAATGTAGCTCCGTCTATCGGGTTGTATTCGATAATATTGACCCTGACAGGAAACTTCTTCCGGCAGAGCTGTACGAGGCGGGCTGCATCAGCTGCGTTGTCATTAAATTTCTCGAAGGCAATATATTCGTAGGAGATGCGCCCCTTTGTTTTCAGGTAGAAGTACTCCAGTGATTCCATCAGAGCGGCCAGGTTATTGGACTCATTGATGGGCATTATTTCATTGCGTTTAACATCGTCTGCAGCGTGCAGGCTCAGTGCCAGATTTGATCTGTACCCGTCGTCGGCCAGTTTGCGGATCATTTTGGCGATACCTGCCGTGCTGACAGTAATCCGGCGGGCGCCCATTCCGAGGCCCCTGGGAGCGGCGGTTGTCAGAAGTTCCACACTGCGCATCGTATTTGCATAGGTAAGGAGGGGCTCTCCCATACCCATATAAACCACATTGGTGATGGGGCGACCGAATGCTTCGATGCACTGCCTGTTTACTCCTGCCACCTGATCAAAAATTTCGTGGGGTTCCAGGTTGCGTTTTCTCCCCATTTTTCCGGTTGCACAGAAGGAGCAAGTCAGGCTGCAGCCAACTTGCGTACTTACACAGACGGTGAAGCGATTATCGTCGGGAACGGGTATGAGTACGCTTTCGATTCGGTGACCGTCGTAAGTAAGCCACCGGGTTTTAATGGTTCCGTCGAGGCTGTGTTGTACCTTTTCTTCGAAGAGCGTATTGAACTCGAACTGATCCGAGAGTTTACTGCGAAGCGATTTGGACAGGTTACTCATACTGTCATAATCGGTTGCGCATTTGCTCCAGAGCCATTCATACAACTGCAGCGCTCTGAATCGGGGTTCACCCCATTCAGAGAACAGGCGTTCTGTTTCGGGGAGGGTAAGAGATCTGATATCTGGCATGCTGCAAAATTAAGGGAAAATCAACGAGGGTGTGTCTGAAATTACATGCCGGCCCGAAAGCGCATCTTTTGGAACCTGTCTGACAGGTCTTTTTCGGGCAATACAACCAGATATTACCCTCAAAAGCACCATTGTCCAGAACCCAAAATCTGCTGTTTTCGACCTCGCCAGTATTTTTCAGACACACCCTGATCGCCGGATAGTTGTGATAACACAAATGAGCCGGTCCTGAACAAGGACCGGCTCACATGGATTTGGGCGGTTATCCGCTACATGTCGGCTCAGCGTCAGTCGCGGCTTCCGAGGAAACTCATGAGCAGGTAAATAAACTGCACGAGAGCGCCCAGGGCGGCTGTTACATAGGTCATGGCAGCCCATTTCAGTGCATCTTTGGCACCGTCGTGCTCGGCTCCCACAGCAAAGTTGCTGCCTTCAAGCCACGCGAGGGCGCGGTTGCTGGCATCAAACTCGACCGGCAGGGTAACAAGACTGAAGAGCGTTGTTACTCCGAATGCCACGAGCGCCACAATCATCAGCATGGGCGACTTGAACATGGACATCCCCACGAGGGCTGCCATGAACAGATACTGCTGAAGGCTGGCTGCGATATTGACAATCGGCACCATGTTGGAGCGCATTTGCAGGAAGTTGTAAGCGGTAGCATGCTGTACGGCGTGACCACACTCGTGGGCGGCAACAGCTGCTGCTGCTACGTTCCTTCCGTAGTAAACATCGTAGCTGAGGTTCACAGTTTTATCTTGCGGGTTGTAGTGATCGGTGAGCTGACCATCTACCTGCGTGATTTTGACGTCATATATCTGGTTGTAACGGAGCATGGCGGCAGCCACTTCGGCGCCGGTTTGTCCGTTGGCCAGCGGAACCTCGGAGTACTGGTTGAACTTCCTTTTGAGAATCCCGGAGACGATAGCGCCCAGGACAGCGAATAGAATGCTGATGAATAATAGCATGGCTGTTCAGAAATTTTTGATTGTTTTTTGTTGTGACGTAAATAACGCCCAAAAATAACGAAAGGTTTCATATTTTTTTTCATGAAACCGACATAAATGTTCAGAGCTTGTTCAAGAATCTCTCGCCGAGTCAAAAACGACTCATTTTTCGCCATTTTTCACCTTTTTTCAGTTACGTAGCACCGGCTATGCGCCTTCAAAAACGCAAAAACTGA
>CAIYFY010000425.1 GCA_903925535.1 uncultured Bacteroidota bacterium
GAAAATTTGAAAGTGGAGAAAATTGAACTGCTGCCCAACAAATTGTACCTTGTGGGGAAAGCCGGCCGGTCTGGCATCAACGGAGAGCCGCCTGTTGGCCAGATGCCGCTTATTTTCAGGGAAAATGGTTCGGGAACCCGTAAACTGATGGAAAAATTTATTGAAAAATATGATATGCCCTTTACCCGACGTATTGAACTTACCTCCAACGAGGCAGTCAAACAATCCATTCTCGCCGGACTGGGTTATTCCATCATGCCGCTGATCGGACTGAGGCACGAACTTCAGCAGGGTGAGCTGGCGATTATTCCGTACGACGGACTGCCACTGCTCTCCAACTGGTACCTGATCTGGCTGAAGGGGAAAAATCTGTCGCCGGTTGCGCAGGCTTTCGCCAATCATGTGAAAACTCAAAAGAAGCATATTATTGACAATCAATTCAGCTGGTATGAGCAGATTTAGTTTGTTCTCTCCCCAAAATGTCAAGTGCGCCATTTTCACCTTCTTTGTCTCCATTCCGGTTTGCATCAGCAGCCAGTCACTGTCAATTGCTGCACTCGACTCCACGCTGAATGTGCTGTACAACCAGTCCATGTTTAACGGAACGGTACTGCTCGCGCGCGAGGGCAGGGTAGTGTACAGCAAGTCGCTGGGTACCACCGCTCCCGATTCGCAGGAGCCGGTTGGCAGTCGCACGGCATTTAACCTGGCTTCTGTTTCCAAACAGTTCATCGCCCTCCTGCTTGTGCAATTGAAGGAACAAAACAGGCTCGCCTGGGATGATCCTGTGCAGAAATTTATTCCGGGATTCCCTTACACGGACATCACCATCCGGCACCTGCTCACACATACTTCCGGCCTGCCTGATTATCAGGTAATTGTTCAGCAGCATACCAATACGCTTGATACGCTTGATAACGATGGCTTTCTGACCTTGCTGGCAGGGGTCAGGCCCGCATTGCTGTTTGTACCGGGTGAAAAGTGGAAATACGGCACCACCGGATACGTTGTGCTGGTGTCGGTTATTGAGAAAATCACCGGAATGTCATTCGGTGAGGTGCTGGAGCAGCAAATCGTCAGGCCGCTTGATCTGAAAAATACGTTTGCGTACGCACTTGACGCGCGCTGTGCGCACATACGAGACAGGAGTCGCGCGCTTGGCTTTGAGCGAAAAAACGGGCGTAATGTACTCAATGACCTCACCCGTTTCGACGGAGTAATCGGGGTGGGTGGGATTTACTCCTGTGCAGAAGATCTGCTTGCCTGGGATCAGGCGCTGTACACCGGAAAACTGGCCAGTCTGGCCGCCCTGCAAGTGCTTTTCACCCCCGCAAAGCTCAAGGATGGTACTCCGGTCAATTACGGCTTCGGCTGGTTTGCCGACTCCACCGCCGGGAAGGTGTACCATACGGGCAGCTGGCTCGGTTTCAGGAATATCATAGAGAGGTACCCCGAATCAAAGACCACCGTGATATTGCTCAGCAACTCAACTGATGGTACCGCCCGCGAGGCTGTCAGGGCGCTGATGAATGGCCAGCCACCTCATATTCCGCGCACACAACTGATCCGAAATGTTCAACTGATTGATGGCACAGGTTCCGCTGCACGCCGCGAGGACGTTCGCCTGACAGACGACCGTATCCGGGAGTACGGCAATCTGGCGCCTTTCCCCGGCGAACAGGTTACCGAAGGCAACGGCAGGGTGTTGGCGCCCGGTTTTATTGACGCACACAGCCACCATTTCGGCGGACTGTATGCGCATCCGGAAGCGATACCGTCTCTCAATCAGGGTGTGACCACAATTGTTATCGGACAGGATGGCAACAGTTATCCGCTGGATACACTGCAGTATTTCATGGACAACCACAGGGCAGCCATTAATATCGCCTCCTACACCGGCCACTCCACGCTCCGCGAACAGGTCATGGGCCCGGGCAACCTGTTCAGAACGGCTGCTTTTGCAGAGGTGGATCAGATGAAAGCCATTTTGCAGACTGAAATGGAAAAGGGTTCGCTCGGACTGAATACCGGACTCGAATATGAAGAGGCCTTCTATTCAAGCCGGAGTGAAGTGCTCGAGCTTGCCGCCGTGGCCGCCCGATCGGGAGGCCGCTACATGAGCCACATCCGCAGTGAAGATATCAATATGAATGATGCAGTGGATGAAATTCTCGAAATCGGAAGAAAAACCGGCATCCCGGTGCAAATTTCCCATATCAAAATAGCCAAACGCGACCAGTGGAAAACATCCCTTCTCCTGCTGGAACGCCTGCAGGCAGCCCGGGCGGAGGGTATTGACGTGACTGCAGATATTTATCCGTACAATTTCTGGAATTCCACACTCCGCGTGCTGTTCCCCAATCGCGACTATACTAACCTCGCCAGTGCAGAGTTTGCCGTCAGCCAGCTTTTTGACCCCGATCAGTCCATCGTGGTGCGCTTTGCTCCCAACCGCGAATATGCCGGCAAATCGCTGTCGGAAATAGCCGCGATGCGCCGGCAGAAACCCGCGCAAACACTCATGGACCTGATCGCACTGGCCGATGAATTCGGGAAGAACAATCCGGATTACCCGGATGGTATCGAAGCAATTATGGGCAAATCCATGGACGATTTTGATGTGTCGAATCTGATGCTGTGGCCGCATACCTGTTTCTGCTCCGATGGCGCCTCGGGCGGGCACCCGCGCGGGCATGGTGCGTTCACGCGCGTGCTCGGGAGGTATGTCAGGGAACAAAAGCTCATGTCGCTGGAAACAGCCATTTACAAAATGACCGGACTCACCGCCGATCAGACCGGATTGCCGGAAAGAGGCGTCATTATGCCCGGAAACTACGCTGATCTGGTGCTTTTAGACCCTGAAACTGTCAGAGATAACGCCAGTGTAAAAGACGGGAAGGCCCTTTCTGATGGCATTGACAAAGTATGGGTGAATGGCAGAATTGTATATGAAAACAAAAAATCAACCGGCGAACTGC
>CAIYFY010000426.1 GCA_903925535.1 uncultured Bacteroidota bacterium
AAGCAACCCGGATTACTCATAAATTTCAATACAAACAGGCTGGAAGATAAAATCAGCATTAAACGCATTATAAACTCCTTCTCTTGAGTGCGATTCTGTGTAAAATCTGCGCAAAACATCAGTGTAAAATCTGTGAGAAACCATTCACTCGAGGAATTTCCCCCCTCAATACCCCGGATTTTGCGCCATTCTGCCCTGTCCGGTCGCAATTTCATTGGAAGGAATTGGCAATATCCCCCTGAATTCTTCAACATTCAGTACAGATCCTATTCGTCCTGTGCGGGCAAGATCGAAGTAGCGATGCCCTTCAAAGTTGAACTCGGCGCGCCGCTCATCCAGTACTGCATCCAGGAAACTGGCATCAGTAGGTACATCGCCGGCCGCAAGTGACTGCAAGCCGCGACTTGTACGGATCAGGTTCAGATCGTCCAGTCCTTCGGTACGACCCAGCGCTTCGGCACGAATCAGGTAAATCTCCGCCAGCCGCAATATATACGCCGGATTGTCGCGCGATTCCTCTCCCCGATACTTTTGAGTGCGCCCATCGGGAACAATGGTAACATCATTCCGGCTGACATCATAATCAAGCAGGGCAGCTCGAACATCACCCGGGCGGCTCTGAAAGAAGTTGTTCAGATCGGCAGATGCCAGATAGAACAATTCTGTCCTGAGTGCATCATCCCGGCTGTAGGTAAGTCCGTTGAAATCACTTCGGTTCTGCTTGTTGAAGGCCAGTTCAAAAACAGACTCAGAACTGCGGCGGGTACTGAATATATCGCCGTACAGCGTGGCATCGAGCAGACTGTACGGACTGTTGCTGATTACGCTGTTTGCGTGCAGAACAGCGTTGGCATAATCCTTTTTGTACAGATAAACCCGCGCCAGTAATCCGTTAATGGTGTGAATATTGACATACTGTACCCTGTCGTCGTCAGGATTGATGCCTGCGAGTGCCGTTTTCAGCTCGTCAACGATGAAAGTGTATGTCTCACCGACTGTTGCCCTGACCGGTATATCACTGATACCCTGTACCTCGGCGATAACGGGTATCCCGTAGGCTGAGCCTGTATCCCAGTGTTCACCGAAATAGCGCAGTATATCAAAATGAGCCATGGCGCGAATGGCCCTCGTCTGTGCGTCAATCTCCTGCCTGCGCTGGTCCTCCAGTCCGGTAACTTCCGGCAATGCCTGAAGCAGGTGATTGCAGTTAACTATTGTGCGGTACATGCTGATATACAGATCCTGTACAAGCGCATTGGCAGGGGTAACCTGCTTGTTGCCAATCTGGTCGAGCGACAAATAGGAGTAACCGCCCGTAGTGGCGTTGTCAGACAAGCCTTCTCCCATCAGCGGAAACTGTCCGCCATAGTAGGCGCCTTGCTGGAGGGTATTGTAAACACCCAGCAGCGCTGCCTCTGCATCCGCTGCGGTTTTGATGGCATCACTGGTGCTGATATCGTTGGGTGATACCTGATCCAGAAAATTGCATGACGACAATCCGAGAATCACCGTAAAAAGTGCGATGGTACTTTTGATTTTCATGGTATTACAGTTTGAGGTTGATGCCAAAAGTAATGGTGCGCGCCTGTGGATATGCGCCGTAGTCAATTCCCGCTGTACGATCGGTGGAAGCACCGTTGGATGAAACCTCAGGATCGAATCCCTTGTACTGGCTGAACAGCCAGAGGTTTTGTCCTTCCAGATACACCGTCATGTTGCTGAATTTGCCGATTTCAGGAAAAGTGTAGCTCAGGTTGACGTTCTGAATACGAATGAATGAGCCGTTTTCCAGAAACTGGGATGAATTGATAAAAAAGTTGGGATTGACGAACGATGCGCGCCCGTATTCCGCCACATCTCCCGGCTTTCGCCAGCGGTTCACCAGATCGGCCCGGTTGTTGGCATATACCGATGACAAACCGCCTTCGTTGCTGTAGCCGAGGTTGTCTGATGTGGCCCGCATGAGGTTGTACACCTGATTCCCTGCATTAAATCGGGTAAATATGCTCAGATCCCAGTTTTTGTAGCTGAATTTGTTGGTCAAACCCCCGAAGAACGTCGGAAGTGCTCTCCCGATAATCTGTGCGTCGTCGTAATCAACGATGCCATCGCCATTGGTATCTTCATACGTGGCATCGCCCGTCTGCGGATCAATTCCGGTGTATTTCAAACCCACGAAAGAACCAATGGGCTCACCAACTTTCAGGATATGCGAGGCTTCCAGGTCGCTGAAGGCATTCAGGTAAATCTCGTCGCTGCTCAGACTTTTTATTTCATTTCTGACGTATGTGCCGTTTACGTTCATCGTCCAGTTGAAATCGCCACCCCTGCGCAGGTAGGCTGTCAGGTTGCCTTCCACACCGGTGTTTTGCACCTCACCGCTGTTGCGTGTGACAGTCGCAAAGCCGGTAGTGCCTGGAATGGCGTCGCGACTCAGCAGCCTGGTTTTACTGGACTGGAAGAACTCGAGCGAACCATTGAACCGCCCGCCCTTTATTTCGTAGTCCAGACCGACATTCAGCATGCGGTTTGACTGCCAGGAAAGTCCCGGATCGGCAATATTTCTGATAGCGATACCAGCCTGGTTGTCGTAATTGGCCGCTGAATAAAAGGAGACATTCTCGAAATCGCCGATTTCCTGGTCGCCTGTGATGCCGTAACTCACACGCATCTTCAGGTCGGTGAAAAAGTTCCTGTTGAAAAATTCCTCCCCGCTGATACGCCAGGCTGCCGAGGCAGACGGGAAATAGCCGAATCGGTTGTCTTTTGAGAAGCGCGAAGAACCATCGGCACGCATGGTGGCAGTGAACAGGTACCGGTCGTTGTAGGCATAGTTGACACGCGACAGGAATGATAGCAGCGAGAATGATGTACCGCTGGAAGTGGCTCCCACAATATTGGCAGCACTCGATATTTTCTCCAGTCCGGAGGGCGGGAAGCCCTGTCCGGTGATGCTGTTGCGCTCCAGTTGTGTGCGCTGTTCGGTGATACCGCCCAGTATGGTCAGGTTGCTTTTTCCGCTGGTTTTTGTATAGGTGAGTGTATTCTCGTTCAGCCACGTGATTGCACGGAAGCCAGCTTCATAAGCTTCTCCTCCCACAGCCACCGCATCGGCAGTGAGGGCTGATTTGAACTGATTGTCGAAAAGAAAGGCCGCATCAGTGGAGAAGCTGCTCCTGAAACGGAGGTTCGGGCGGAATGCATACTCGCCGTAAGCAGTGGCCAGTACGCGGTAGTTGTTGGTGAAGGCCCTGATTTCCTTTGCCGACTTCACCGGATTGTCGGAAAGCCAGCTTGCCTGATAGTTTTCGAAAGCGGAATATACCCCGTCCGACTCGTAAACCGGCATGAATGGCGACGCACCGATGGCATTGGTAATTACGCCCGTGTAGGTGTCGTCGTTGAAGCTGCGGCGGTTGCGGGAGTACGTATTGCTGAGATTCAGTCCTGCAGTGAACTTCTCGGTGACCTGGTGGTCCAGATTGACTCGCAGGTTGAGTCGCTTGTAATAGTTCTCAATTACAACGCCCGTCTGGTCAAAATAACTCATGGCCGTGAAAAATCGCGTGCGCGCATCGCCCCCGCGCATGGACAGCTCATAGTTGCTGATCGGCGCTGTGCGGGTTACCTCATCGAGCCAGACTGTATTGGCCGACTCGTCGAGATTGAAGTTGTCGAGCGGCTCTGTCAGAACCGACGGGTCAAAGTCTTCACCAAAAGCGCTGTTGTCGCTGTTGTAAATAGCCAGATCGTTCCTGCGCGCTTCTTCAATCAGATCCAGAAATTGACCGGAATCCATGAATTTGATCTTGCGCGCCGCCTGCTGTATTCCAGTGTAGGCGTTGAAATTCACCTCCGTCTTGCCTTCTTTTCCCCGTTTGGTGGTTATCAGGATCACACCGTTGGCAGCCCTGGCACCGTAAATGGCGGCAGCTGATGCATCTTTCAGAATTTCTATAGACTCAATATCATTCGGATTGATATCCGAAACGGAACTCAGTGTTTGTCCGGATCCCACCGATTCTCCCTGCAGGTTGAATGCCGTGGAGAGACTGGAATTGCTCTCGCTGAGCATCGGGATACCATCCACCACATACAGCGGATTGAGATTTCCGCGTACGTTCACCAGCAGACCTGCACCGGGGGTGCCTGAGGGCGTTGTCACGTTCAGACCTGAAACGCGACCCTGTATGCTGCCCGCCAGGTTGGACACTGGCTGGTCTTTGAAGTCCTTGTTACTGATGGATGCTATAGCTCCGGTTATCTGACTTTTTTTCTGGACGCCGTATCCCACCACTACCACATCGCTGAGCAGCGATGTGCTTTCTCCCAGCAGTACGTCTATCCGGGTGCGGTTTTCCACGGGTAACTCCTGTTTCTCCAGACCGACAACCTGAAATACAAGTACATCACTTCCTTGTGCTTTGATGGTGTATCTGCCGTCTGTGTCTGTGGTTGTGCCCCGGGAGGAACCTTTGATGGTGACGGTGACGCCCGGGAGCGTCTCTTTGCTGCCGGCATCCCTGACGGTGCCGCTGATGCTCAACTCCTGTGCCCGGATACCAGCCGGCAGTATCAGGAGCAAGAGCCAAACAAGTACAGAGTATTGTTTTCTTGCCATTCGAATGTTGTTGTGACTGTCAGTTGAAGCTGTAGCAGGATGAACAGAAAAAAATGTTTTGAAAGTTTCATACAAGCCAGCAAAGTTAATTTACTGTCAGGTATCTTCAAATATTATTTTGCTTAAACTGTATTATGCCGCCCGTCAGGGTGCCATTTACCCGGATGTCCGATATCTTTTCCACGGCAGTCTCCAGCGGATTTTTATCGAGAATGACAAAATCTGCGAGTTTTCCCGGGGTCAGTGACCCTTTTCTGGTCCCGTCGTCATTGGCCATCGCGGCGTTGACAGTGTAGGCTTTCAGGGCGTCTGACACGCTGATACACTGGGAAGGTGCGATACACGCTCCCGTATTATCCCTGCGTTCCACCGCATTCCTGACGCCCATAAGCGGACTGAAGTCTTTCACCACTGGTGCATCGGAGGAAAAGGCCAGGTTCACTCCGGCCTCCTGTACGCTTCTGTACGGATACACATTGTCCAGGTAATAATCGGGCAGGTAATTTCTGAAGTTCTTGCCCAGCTCGTACAGGAAGGCGGGCTGTGTCACGCAGTGAACCCGCAAGTCTTTCATGCGCGTGAGGTGCGACAGTTCCGGAAGGCCGAGGTGCTCTATCCTGTGTTCTGTGTTCCGTGCGTTTTCACCTGCGATGGACTCATAGACTTTCAGTACCAGATCAATGGCCCGGTCGCCGATGGCATGGGTGGCAATTTTGAATCCGGCCTCCTGTGCTTTCAGGGCTATTTCTCTGAAGAATTCGTAGTCCAGACGAAGCACTCCCTGTTCGGTGCCTCCCCGGTAATAATGCTTCAGTGCGGCAGTCCTGCCGCTCAGTCCGCCGTCGCTGAACAGTTTTACGGTATTCACAGTCAGAAAATCTGACCGGTAATGTTCCGGAAGCGGAAGCGGGGTAGTATCGCCATCCGGAACCAGCACAGGAATCGCATTAATACGGATTTTCAGTTCACCGGCGCTGTCCATGGCTTTGTACACCTCCAGCAAGTCGGGCATTACAGCCGGATCGGTGGCGGAGCTGATACCGAGTTTAAGGAAGGCCTCCTGGGCCGCCAGTATCATCTCCCTGTACATGGCAGGGGTATATTCAGGCAGAAATTTTCTGGCAAGTCCCAGGGCAGTTTCACTCAACACGCCCGAGGGCTCTCCGTCATTATTCAGCCTGATCTCGCCACCTGTCGGGACAGGTGTATGGCGGCTGATTCCGCAAATCTCCAGTGCCCTGGAATTCAGTACCACAACGTGGGCACAGGTCCGTATGATGTGGCAGGGACGGTTATTGACCACCCTGTCCAGATCAGAGCGATCGGGCATCCTCCTGTCCGGAAAATTGGCCTCGTTGAAGCCGCGGGCCATTATCCAGGGCTTGTCGGGATTTTTTCGGGCAAAATCGGCTATTTTATCCAGCATTTCCTCCATACTGCTCACACCACGCAAATCAAGCAGGTATGTCAGCAGGTCGCCCACTTTCCAGATATGTACGTGGGCATCGTTGAAGGCTGGCAACAGTGTCTGCCCCATCAGGTTAATTTCTTCAGCACCGCTCCCCAGGTACGCGCGTACCTGTTCCTGCGTGCCCGCACACACGATCCTGTCATCCGATATGCCGACAGCCTCCACCTGAGGCTGACGGAGATCTTGTGTCAGGATAGTTCCGTTGGTGAAAATGCGCCTGTTCATAACAGACTACAGCAGTCCTCTTTTTTCATGCGCTCTCCTGATGGCTGCTTCCAGTACCGCCAGCCCTTCGGCCAGCTGATTCCGGGTGATAACCAGCGGGGGAAGCAGTCGTATGCAGTTGGAATACAGTCCGGCGCGTATCAACAGAATACCGTTGGATACAGCATCCCGGATGATCTCAAGGGTGAGATCCGGATCTGGCTCCCTGCTTTTGCGGTCTTTAACAAACTCCACCAGCCGCATGGCGCCCAATCCGCGCACATCGCCTACCAGCGGGTATTTCTTTTTCCAGCTTTCCAGCGTTTTCCGGATTTGATTGCCCGCGTTTTCAGCTTTTGCCAGAAATGCAGGACTGGAAATGATTTTCACCGCTTCGATGGCCGCCGCACAGGCTACCGGACTACCGCTGTACGTGCCGCCCACACCACCCAGATGCGGTGCGTCCATTATCTCTGCCTTGCCCACAACTGCTGCAATCGGGAAGCCGGCTCCCAGTGACTTGGCAGTAGTAATCATATCCGGCACCACCCCCGAGTGCTCGCAGGCAAAGACCTTGCCCGTACGGCCCATGCCCGACTGTATCTCGTCGAATATCAGGACGATGTTATGCTTGTCGCATATCTCCCTCAGTTTCCTCAGAAATTCCGCGGGAATGGGCACGAAGCCTGCTTCGCCCTGCACAGGCTCAATCAGGATGGCCGCCACGGCAGACGGATCTACCTGCGCGATGAGGGCGTGGTCCAGCTGGGCAATTGAATAGTTCAGGTATTGTGTGGCAGTCATGCCCTCCGGCACCCGGTACATGTTGGGAGTTGGCAACCGGTATATATCGCTCGCCATGGATCCAAATCCCTTCTTGAACAGATTGTACTTGCTCGTCAGGCTCAGGGTGAGGTGTGTGCGACCGTGATAACCGCCCTCAAACACGATGATGGCAGGCCGCTGTGTGTAATAGCGGGCAATATTAACCGCATTTTCCACGGCTTCCGACCCGGAGTTGGAAAACAGTGTTTTCTTGGGAAAATCACCCGGTGTCACCTGGTGCAGCAACTCGGCCAGCTCTACTACGGGCTCATAGGTAGTTACAATGGCACAGGTATGAATAAACCTGTCCATTTGCTTTTTGGCTGCGTTAACCACCGCTGCCGGCGAATGTCCAACATTGGCCAGTCCTATGCCACCGGCAAAGTCGAGCAGGGTGTTCCCGTCCACGTCCCTGACCACAGCGCCGCGGGCCGACTCGACCACTACATCAGTGGAACGGGCAGCGCCTGCTGGCAGGGTCGCTGTTCTGCGGGCCAGTATTTCCTTGCTTTTCGGACCAGGAATGGGTGTTTTCAGGTCAATGGTCTTTTTTATTTCAGTTTCTGTCATGGCAGAAGTGTTTTGTGATCAATACTGTGAAGAGCGGTTCAGTCTGTCAGGAAATATCCTTTTCAACGGGTAAAATCATCATGACACCGCCGTTCCCGCACTGTGGGTCATCGAGGTAATGGTGAATCAGACGCAGCGGTTCAAATCCCAGTTTTTGTTGCGTCCCTACAGTGGGATCAAAGATATTTCCCTTCAGCATTTCGGCATAGTATTCGTCCAGACTCATCCGGTCGGCATAATCGAAGTAACCGTTGGGCATACCGACCGTGATTTGCCCCTTCAGACCCAGCGTACGGCACAACTCCTGACGAGCCCGGTATATCGCTTTGGCTATACCCTGACCGCGGTAATCCGGGTGTACGCCTACATCCATACCATACAGCCAGTCGCCGTCATTCTCATGGGTAGTCATCCACAGGTTATCGGAAATTTCCAGATAAGTGTGGTCTTCTTCCGGCAGGTGATGCCGGATGGTAGTGCTCATTCCGATAATTTTATCTCCATCCAGCACAACAAACTGTCCCTCCGGAAATAACTCAAAGTGCTTGAGGTAATGCCTGGCCTGCAGGGTTTCCTCCGGCGAGAGGGTGGG
The DNA here is from genome assembly GCA_903925535.1 of uncultured Bacteroidota bacterium. Lineage (GTDB taxonomy): Bacteria > Bacteroidota > Bacteroidia > Chitinophagales > Saprospiraceae > M3007. The sequence goes on from CAIYFY010000426.1 coordinate 8,284, forward strand.
GAAGACGATGCGCTGCAACTCGCCCAGTCCCTCCGCATGCGCGGGAAGTGAATTCTGAATGACGTAACCGTTGGGTAGTTCCCGGTAATACATGGCTTGTTTTTGTCTGCCGGTAATTTCCGGCTTGTCGGGTGATGATTAATAAATGAATCCGCAGAACAGAAAGAGAATGGCAGCGATCGCAAGTGCCATCAGGCTGTAAGGAAACTGGGCAAACGATAACTGTACGTTGGAACATTCGGTACTGTTGGATGTCAGCACAGTTACGTCGGAAAAGAAGCTGGCCTGAGATCCGAATGCGCCCGATGAAAAAACGGCAGCCAGTGAAAGCCATACATTCGCTCCGACGGCCTGCGCCAAAGGTACTACGATCGGCAGGGCAACAGCATACAGCCCCCAGGAAGAGGCTGTGGTGTAGGAAATAAAGCTCAGTGCCAGAAATACAATCATTGGCAGCATATTTTTGGATAAAACAGGTCTTACGCTGTCAATTACATAGGGTGTGAGGCCCATTTCGTCACCCACCCTTTTCAGGATGTATGACATGGTAAGAATGGCCAGCGCCACGATCATGGTTTTGAAACCGTCGAAAACGCCCTCTGAAACGGCCTCAAATTTCATTACGCCGGTGATCCAGTAGTAGAAGTAAGTAAATGAAACACCCACCAGCACACCTTTCAGCGCATCCTTGTTCAGCATCAGGGTGGCTGCAATGAGTACACCAAGGGGAAGCAGAAAGTGTATGGCCCCCGATTTTCCGGTGTGAACCTGATTGCCGATGGGATTACCGCTCGCACCAGCCGTGCCGGCACTGTTCACAGCCGCCGCTTCGGCAGCTTTCAGCCTGCCCGTCAGGGGGAAAAATCCGAGTCCGACCAGCAAGGCCAGCATCGTGATGGCCCAGGGATAGAACATGAACGGGATGGTGTTCACAAATCCCTGGAAAGCCTGTCCTTTCTCCACCACATGATTGCTCTCAAGCAGACTTCCGCAATAAATGGACCAGGTACTCATCGGTATCAGCAGACAAACGGGCGCCGCGGTAGCACTCACCATAAATGCCAGCATCTCGCGGGAGACTTTATAGTTGTCTGTAATTTTACGCATGGTGACGCCGGTGGCCAGTGCACTCATGTAATCGTCTATGAAGATTACAACTCCCATTAACCACGATACCAGCAACGAGCTGCGCCGGTTTTTGACGTATCTGAGCAGGTAGTCGCCAAAGGCCATCACGCTGCCCGACTGTATAATCAGGTGTATCAGGGAACCATACAGTCCGCAAACGAGTATAACCCAGACCATATCCTCGTTTTGCAGGGTTTTGGTCATCGCTTCTACAAAGTTGCCGGGAAAACCGGACGGACTGATCATCAGGAAACCGACAAGACAGCCAACCAGCAGCGGCTCGAATGCCCTTCGGGTGATGATGCCCAGGATGACAACAACCAGGGGCGGGATGAGTGAATAGATTCCCATGAACAAGGTGGTTTGTGTGACTGTCAGCGTGATTGTTCAGACCACGGTATCACAGGTTTCCGATAGCAATCAGTTTCTTTTCCATATACTCGTGCAAGCCTTCTTCTCCGCATTCGTAGCCCGAACCGCTCTGTTTCCAGCCGCCAAAGGGCGCTTCAACGGCGTGTGCCGCCCACTCATTTACGCCCACAATCCCGAATTCCAGTGCCTCCGAGACGTGGATACTCGTGTTCAGATCGTTGGTCCAGAGGTAGGCCGCCAGCCCGTATTCTGTATCGTTGGCCAGTGCAACAGCTTCTTCCGCAGTGTCGAAGGGGGTTACGCTCATCACCGGACCAAATATCTCCTGCCTGAACAGCGGGTTCGGGGCCGCTACATCCATGACGAGCGTTGGCTCGTAGAAGTATCCGTTTTCGAGCCCGGCTGGAATTTTCCCCCCGCATAGCAGGGTGCCACCGGCTTCAATACCTGCCTTCACTACAGCAGCCACCTGATCTCGCTGCCGGGCGTTGATAAGCGGCCCCATCTGTGTGGCAGGATCAGCTCCGTTGCCTGTTCTCAGGTTGCCGAGGTGACTGGCAGCCAGTTGACAAAACTGCTCGTAGATGCTCCTGTGAACGATAAATCGCTGTGGCGACACACAAACCTGTCCGCAATTGCGCGTTTTGGCCGTCGCAGCAGCTTTGGCTACTGTTTCCACATCCACATCCGGGAAAATGATACAGGGTGCATTGCCTCCCAGCTCCAGCGAGAGCCTCGTGTGCGTCACGGATGCCGCATTCATCAGCAGTTTTCCTACTCTTGTGCTACCGACGAAATGTACTTTCCGGACCTCGGGTCGGGTCATGAGCATGTTTCCGACAGCCGCCGCATCGCCCAGCACCAGATTGGCTACTCCCGCTGGAATTCCGGCCTCTTCAAGAAGGGCCATCAGGGCCATGGCGGTGAGCGGTGTGTACTCGGAAGGCTTGGCGACAAAAGTGCAGCCTGCAGCCAGCGATGCCGCCCATACCCGGGCGATGTTCCAGATTGGAAAATTCCAGGCTGTGATGATGCCCACCACGCCAACTGGTTGAAGTATTACCGACATCCGCTTGTTGCTTCGGCTGCTCACGACCGTACGCCCGTGTGCGCGCTTGCACTCCTCGGCAAACCACTCGAAAAACTGGGCAGCAACTACCCACTCTCCGCGCGCTTCCACGGCCGGTTTGCCCGACTCAGCCACTGTAATGGCCGAAAGTTCGGTGGCGCGCGTGCGCATGAGATGTGCTACCTGCTTAAGAATGTCTGCCCGCTGATAGGGATTCATGGCTGCCCAGGCTTTTTGCGAACGCACAGCTGCATCAACAGCGTCTTCAGCATCTGCCGCGTTGCCATACGGTACGGTCGCGACAGTCTCCTCCGTAGCCGGATTAATCACCTGCCAGGTACGACCATCGCGCGCTTCAGTCCAGATTCCGTTGATGAAATTCCTATTGTACGTCATATTTCATCTTGTAGAGTCGAAGTAACTCGGATTCAAGTATATCGAGCCCCCTTTTCAGCTCACTGTCTCTGATGACCAGTGGCGACAATACCCGGATGACATTGGCGTATGTACCTGCACTGATGATAATGAGTCCCTGTTCATGGCAGGCATTCACCAGGTCCCTGGTCATTACAGCGTCAGGAACAGACGGATCGCCATGCTGAACCAGTTCAAAAGCCAGCATGGCACCCAGTCCGCGCACGTGACCGATGGCCAGTGGCATTTTCTTCTGCATTTGCTCAAAACGCCTGCGAACCGTTCTGCCCACTTTTTCGCCCAGTGCGTTGATGTCTATTTTTTCCATGTAGCTGATGGTAGCCAGCGAAGCAGCACAGCACACCGGGTTTCCCAGATAGGTGCCTCCGAGTGTGCCGGCTTTGGCGGCGTCCATCACCTCGGCGCGACCAATAACGCAGCCAATAGGCATGCCCGAACCCATGGATTTGGCCCAGGTGGAGATATCAGGCGTGATACCGTAGTGTTCGTAGGCTGCCCATCGGCCTGTCCGCCCGAATCCGCTCTGCACCTCATCCAGAATAAGAAGCATATTTTTCTCCCTGCAGATCTGCTGTACCGCCTTCAGGTAGTCGGGCGGACAAACCTGGAAGCCACCTTCCCCCTGCACCAGTTCCATAATGACCGCAGCCATATTTCCGGCGTCTGCATGCGTCAGGAAAAAATCCTTCAGTTTCTGTATTTCGTAGTCCACATAGTCCTTTTCCGACTTGAATCGGCGACCGTAGCGAAAGAAATTCGGAAAATCGAGGCGATACACCTCCCCGGCGAAGGGGCCGCAGCCGAGTTTGTTTCCTGTTTTGGCGGTCAGCGTCAT
>CAIYFY010000427.1 GCA_903925535.1 uncultured Bacteroidota bacterium
ACTGGGGCCCAGTACGAAATTGAGCGACTGTCCCTGACCACCATTCTGGGTGAGCGGCACAGCCAGTCCGAACAGTGCGCCCGGAGTTACGCGTTTGCCCTTGTCGTTATAGACCTGTATTGCGGTGGTTACCAGTGGAGCGAACTTGTCGGCATCAGTTTCGGTGATGATCGTCTCATCGTTATTGTTCAGGCCTATACTGTAACGTTTCTGTGGTGTGAAGAAACCAGATACGCAGAAACCCGGGGTAATAGAATACTTTAACCCCTCGTAATTTGTCACGCGTATTGTCTTGGTGCGATATTCAATCGGATCGGTACCGTTTTCTCCGTTTTCATTACTAACTGAAAATTTTAATATGATATCCATTTCTTTACCAATAGGTTTGAATGTTTCGTTATATTCAAACCGATGATTCTTCACCTCTCTTGTCTTGCGGTAAAGAGCTCCAAGTTTCTCTGCCGTAACGCTGGCAGCCATCTCCTCCACCCTGATCAGGCTGTCAGTAAAGCTGGATATCTTTAAATCTCTGAGGTTAGCCTCATCTCTTTTATTTTTCAATTCAGCAAGTGTTTTCTTGTCATTTTCATTCATCGGGATTTTGGATTGCGTCAATTTAAGAACTATTTTATCAAATTCAGGCTTATCCTTATTCCATTTCTCCCTTAATTGACTCATCCGGGCTGATTTCTCGCGGAGCGACTGTACATTTTCCACCCAGGACAGCGCTCCGATCAAAGTAGGCTGTTCTATAAATTCACTTCCAAACATAAGTTCCAGATGCTCCATCACCAACTCTTTAATTTGTGATGGAGGCAAATCAGGGCTTTTTAACAAATTATCTATATATCCTACGCTAAGTGATCCGGCTGAAATCCTCTTGGACAAATTACCAATCTGTACGGAGAGTGAATACATTTCTTCAGTCATGTCAGAAAGTAATGTAGTGTATGCAACAGCTGATTCAAAAGTTAAATCCAGATCTCCACGGGAACTACTGTCACGTTTTTCATCTGTAGCGTAACCGAGGAGATCACTAATGAGCAATTTGGATAGGCCTACACCGATGTTACCAATAGGAAGGCTCTGCAAGAAACCATCCAACGTTTTACCTTCTGAATCCGAGAAAAAAGTCTCAAGCCCTGTTTTACCAGTTTCCTCACTTAATTCTTTCTGTTCAGTTTTCAAATTGTACAGGTAGTTATTGTATTCAACAACGTGCAACTGTACCATATCACGCTTGTGCACACCGGGTGTTTCTGTACTCATGCCACCCTTGACGAACCAGACCGAGTCACGGAAAACATCGTAGTACACATGCAAATCCTGGGCAGTTGCCGTTGTGCAGAGAGACAACATCAGGATGGACGAGAAGAAGAGCTGTTTGATCATACTGTTTATTTTTAATGTTATTACTGTTGAAAGAGAAGCGTTTATTCCGTTTCAACGCTTAATTTCACAAAAAAATTCCACGAAGACAGAAAATTCACGGCTTGCTCACCACTTTTTTCGGAACAACTGTCACATTCAGGGTAAACACTCCCAGCGATGAAGGGGGCATGGTATTTTCTCCCCGGGTTGCCGAATTTTCAGGGTAGAAAACACTGGCCATCATTCTTTCAAAAGGAGATACCGCTCCTCTATCCGGACCTCTTGAGTTGAATGTCTTGCGCAAATCAACTACCTGATCGGTGACAATCAGTTTGATAGTCTCGATTCCATACGGAGGGGTGGCCTTGTAGTAGCTGCCATCCCGCGGAAGAATCAGCTCCTGCTCCGGATTGAGCTCAAAATCATCGGCACTTTCTGTAAATTCGAACCAGGGCGCTATCACGTTTCCGTTATTCTGCGGATCTATATCCAGAACGTTGAAAAAGCCGGCCTCATCGCCCTGATTTTTCACCCGGATGACAAAGGGGGCTCCCTCCGTGATTACAAGATTTCCGGTTACGTCCCGCTTGAGTGGTGGCAGGATTTGAGCTACTTTTCCGTCTTTTGTGGTATCTACCGGTACTAATTCAATGGTGAATGTAAAGTTGGTAATTTCAGAGAAATCCAGTTTTCGGAGATAGGTGGTCCGGGCAAGTTTTTCCATGGAATAGACAATTCGGGTCTCTACTCCGAATGATTTTGCCGGGAATCGGTTAATAACAGCATTCTGCCTGTCGCCCAGCCAGACTGAATCTCCTCGTATATTCTGGTACAGGTAACAATCGGCCTCTTCGTCAAATCCGAATACCTTCTTCTTTTTGATTTCATCCGTGAGTTTCCTGCGCAGGGTGGTATCTCTGATGTCCAGCCTGACGTTCAAGAGCATATCGCCGGGCGACTGTTCCAGCACATACGCCCAGGTTCCTTTCAGCGTGGAAGCGGGCTTGTCGGCGGTCACGATGCTTCTGGCGGGCTCGCTGGTGGTGATAATGCCGGTTGCCAGCGGTTTTGCCTTCAGGTAATCGCGCGTTTCTGCGGGGAAGAAACCCACTTTGGAGCCCTTGTTGAGGTTTTGCAGCCAGCCACCGTTCAGTACCAGTTTGCCGCCGGATTCGGTGACAGAATAATAGGGTTTAATGGCTACAAATGCGCCATTCAGCACCAGTCGGTCGAGATATCCTTCTGCAAGGGGGGTCTGTCCGGGTGAAGTAACCGCCATCTCGTTCCTGATTTTGTCAAACAGTCCGCTGTAGGTACTGCCCTCGTTTACCTTGCCGAGGGCTTTCACAAATGCTGAGGTAAGCGGCCCCATCTGTTTGTCACCGTTTTTAATTTCATAGTTCAACTTGCCGGCATCGGAGGCAAAGAAGGCTGCGAAGGGGGCTAAAAGCTCTTTTTGCTCCTGTTCCGACATGTTTTTATCGCCGAGACCCGCCGTTTTCTCGTGCGACTTGATCCAGTCGGCAGGCGCCATGAGGGTATTTGTACCGCGGGCAGCACCCATTCCACGCAGGCCGGTACCGCTGTGACATGAATCGAGCAGCACGATCAGTTGGCCCTTTGTGGCCAGTTTTTTTCTTATTTTCAGGAAATAACTGCCCAGTTCTTCATCAGAAATATGTTTTTCGCCCTTGTAGCCGGTGGAGTTATAATAGCTTTGGGCATCATAGGGAACTATACTTTCATCATATCCGTCAATTTCATCGCCACTGGCGTCCCACATTTGCTGTCCGTGGCCCGAGAAGTGAAAATAAACCAGATCACCGGGCGCGGAGGATGTATGCAGTTGATTCAGCGCTGCAATAATTCCGTCGCGGGTGGCGGCGGCATCTTCGAGTACCACAATATCGGCTGCTGCGAACCCCTGAAACATCAGCGCCTCTTTGACAGCAACCACATCATTGTGCGCATTGATACTTGACCATCCGGTGCCGGATGCATAATTACTCACCCCCACAACAAGGGCCCGCTTGCGAGCGAGCGCACTGGCGGGCGCACAGGCGCACGCGAGGAGGAGCAGAGCGATAATTGTATTTTTCATGCCGCTTTGATTAACCAGCCGCCCGTGACCCGGACGACTTTTTGCGGGCAAAATATACGATAACTGTTTGGAACCGAAACAGGTCACTTATTAACTGGTAGCCCTGACTGTGTGGTTGACATTAAAAGTTATTATCTGACATCAGGCAACTGCCGCTACACTGCCACGACAAGCCATCAGGACAATCTTTTATAAAAATTATATGCACATTGTTTTGAGTAAAAAGCACCGAGCCCGATATCCTGATGGCGCACCCGGC
>CAIYFY010000428.1 GCA_903925535.1 uncultured Bacteroidota bacterium
TACCTGGCTGAATACCCGCGGACTACGGACGGGGGCGTTTATTCAGGATCTGCTCACGGCTGCCAAGGGACTATCTCTGGGTTTGCTTATTTTGCTGGGACTGCTCGTATTCAGAAACAGCGAGGTAATATCGCTGAATTTCGGCAATTTCAGCGGAATGGAAGGAGTGGCCTCCCCTGCCGGCTTCTCGGCCCTCTTGTCTGCCATCGGTATTGCCATGGTGGGATCACTTTTTTCCAGTGATGCCTGGAACAACGTGACATTTATTGCAGGAGAGATTGACAATCCCAGACGAAATGTACCCCTCGCGCTCGCGCTGGGTGTACTCGCGGTAACTCTGCTTTACCTGCTCGCAAACCTGAGCTATTTGTCAGTGCTTCCCTTTTATTCAGGCACAGGGAGCTCGGAAATCATGCAAAATGGCATACAGCATGCTACGCAGGACAGGGTGGGAACAGCGGCCCTTACCGCCATGCTTGGTGCCGGAGGCGCAGCAGTGATGGCAGTCATGATTATGATTTCGACATTCGGTTGCAACAACGGCCTGATTTTGTCGGGAGCCAGGGTTTATCATTCAATGGCAAACGATGGACTTTTCTTCAAAAAAATGAAGGAACTTAACAGAAACGGAGTGCCGGAGTTTGCGCTCTGGATTCAGTTCATCTGGTGCTCGGTCCTGTGTCTCTCCGGAAAATACGGTGATTTGCTCGACTATGTGATGTTCGCCGTTATGCTTTTTTACATACTCACGGTAGCAGGTATTTTCATCCTCAGAAAAAAAAGGCCGGAACTCGAACGCCCCTACAAAGCGTTCGGCTACCCGTATTTGCCGGCTCTTTATATCCTCATGGCCGCAGCATTCACCATCAATCTGCTTGTCAACAAACCACAATTCACAGTCCCCGGTCTTGCCATTGTCGGCATCGGATTGCCGCTGTACTTCCTGGCAAAACGTGAAACTGGTCCGGCGGAATAGTTCTCTGACATAAAAAAACATCAAATAACTGAATTTATTTGTAAACTTTCCGAAAAAGGCTACCTTTGCGGGCATTTTTTGAAAAAGATTACAATTCATCGCTCAATACAATGGAAATCGTTGCAATTCAAGGCCATCCCAAAGCTGGTTCAGGTAAAGTAGAGACTGGAAAGATTCGTCGCGCAGGTCACATCCCCGCTATCATGTACAAAAGCGGTGGTGGTGAGGCTGTTCAGTTCACCATCAATGCCCCTGATGTTCGCCATCTGGTTTACACCTCCAAATTCAAAATGGCTGAAATCACGCTTGATGGAAAGACCTACAAGGCTATCCTGAAAGACATTCAGTTTCACCCCGTTACTGAACAGGTGCTGCATCTTGACTTCCTGACCCTTGTTCCGGGCGTGAAGTTCAAAGCTACAGTTCCGGTTCGCTTCATTGGTCAGTCCAAAGGTGTTAAAGAAGGTGGTAAATTCATGCCCCGCATGCGCTCTGTAAGTATTCTGACTACGCCTGAGAAGGCTGTTGACGAGGTAACTGCAGATATCACTTCCATGGAGCTTGGCTCAACACTTCGCGTTCGCGATATCGCAACGCAGGAGGGTGTTGATATTATCAATCAGCCTGCAGTGCCGATCGCGTCCATCGAGATTCCGCGCGCGCTCCGCGGCAAGTAATTGCTGTTCCGCTTAAAGAAATACCGGTCACCCTGCTTCGGCGGGGTGACCTTCTCTGATTTGTTCCTGTATGATCAATTAAGAGCCAGGGCACTGTTATCAATTCCTTTGGTGGCGGGAGCCTCTGCATTGAGCGGGATTCCCTTGATAACCTGCTCGTACAGTCTGATATAGTCATCGGTCATTCGCCTCGATGAAAATTCTGTTGCGGCGTACTCATGGCAGCGAATCTGATCGAACTCACCGGCAGCCTTCACGGCATCAATGAGTTCAGCCTTTTTCACCGACAAGCTGCCGAATTCGGAATAGTATGCTTCCACGGATCCGCTGGCGGGGAAATTTCCCTGTCGGTGAGTTGGTTTCTTGCCCAGTTGCTCGGGCAGGGCGCCATAGGGTGTGCCAAAAACCGGACAACCAAAGTACAAACTCTCTACCACCGACAAACTGAAAGGCTCTTGCCACAGGAGTGGAATAATCAGGCCCTTCGAGGAGTTGAGTATAGAGTCCCGACCGTCGGGACTCAGCATCCCGTGAAACCGGGCTGATGAACTGAGCGGAATGCGGAAACCCTGCCGGAAATTAACCCTCGTTCCGCCTACCACGTGCAGACGACCTCCCGATTTCTGGGCAATATCAATCGCCCCGCGGATATTCCTGCCTTTTCTGGCTGCATTCCCGAGAAAATGATACCAGATTCGCTTGGCCGAAAAATCGGGAGCCGTGTATGTACTGAAGTCAACGCCGGGATAAACAAAAACAGAACCCCCGTGTAACTGTGCATGACTGTGGGACAGGAAAACGGTATTCCTGTCGAGTGTGCGGGGCGCCAGAACATTTTCGTGCAGGGTGATGATATAGGGTATCTCCGGGGCAGTTTTGGGCTCCTGATGAAAGTGAACTACATCTGTACTGTCTGGAATCTGCTCGGAAAGAGGCTTTTTCTCCTGATAAACCAGTGTTTTGGCAAAAGAACAGGCTACCTCCTCCTTTAACAGCAGGGTGACGTTATGGCCCGATTCCGATAACCCGGAGCCAAGCCACCACGCTTGCCTGCCTTTGTCATCGTAAGGTGAAACAGGCATTTTGGAATCACAGACAATCAGTATATTCATTGGAGGGATTTAGGAATTTGCGCACGCAAAATAGGCTGTTTAATGGTGCAGATTCAAAGACAAAGATCAAATTTTAGTCAATTTTACTGTTAAATTTGAACAGATTATTTTGGCCCGGGTTAATATTGCTCCGTACACCACACTTTACGTCCAATCAGGCGCCCGCATGACTTACGCCGAAACACTGAACTATCTGTATGCCCAGCTGCCCATGTTTCACAGGGTCGGTCCGGCAGCTTTCAAAAAGGATCTCACCAATACGCTGGCGCTTACCCGACATCTCGGCGATCCGCACACCAGATTTCCCAGTATTCACGTGGGCGGCACGAACGGAAAGGGCTCTGTCAGTCATATCCTGGCCGCTGTTTGTCAGGCAGCCGGACTGAAAACCGGTCTGTACATCAGTCCGCACTACCGCGACTTCAGAGAGCGGATCAAGATAGACGGAAACTATATCCCCCGAAAGGCGGTGGTTGAATTCGTAGCCACAAACCGCCATAAAATTGAAGAGATACAGCCTTCTTTCTTCGAATTGTGCGTCGCTATGGCTTTCGATCACTTCGCACGCGAGCGCGTGGATGTGGCAATTGTTGAAGTGGGACTTGGCGGACGCCTCGACAGTACGAATGTCATTACCCCGGAACTGAGTGTCATCACCAATATCAGCTATGATCATATGAATATGCTCGGGGACACGCTGACCCTTATTGCCGGGGAAAAAGCGGGAATTATAAAGCCCGGTGTCCCGGTCGTGATCGGTGAAACGCATCCCGAGTCAGCACCCGTATTTCTGGAAAAAGCCCGCTCAACAGGTTCGGAAATTGTATTTGCCGACCAGCATATAGCGGCGTCGCCTCTCCGGGAGGTTATTCAGCATCGAAGTATCCGTACGATTTATCACGTAGCCAGAGACGGTAAAACATGGATGAATGACCTCGAACTGGAGGCAGGAGGGCCATTTCAGGAGAAAAATCTGGCTACCGCCCTCCAGGCATGGGAAAAAATGAAGACTGTTTTCCCGGAAATTGACGAAAATGCACTGATATCAGGGTTGAAGAATCTGAAGCAGCTCACCCGGTTTATGGGTCGCTGGGAGGTAATCGGCAATAATCCAACTGTTCTTTGCGACAGCGCCCATAATGAAGCGGGAATTAAAATGGCCTTCGACCGGATAAACAGCTGGCCACACAGAAAACTGCATATCGTAACGGGTTTCGTGAACGACAAGCCTGCCGACAAGGTACTGTCGCTGTTTCCGAAAAATGCCTCCTGTTACTTCGCCAAGGCCAATATACCCCGCGGTCTTGACGCACAGGAACTGGCGCAGCAGGCAGCCTCTGCCGGACTCACTGGCAGGGCTTATTCTTCGGTAAAAAATGCGTTGAAAGCAGCTGTGAGAAAAGCAGATCCCGATGATCTTGTCGTGGTGATTGGAAGCATTTTCGTCGTAGCCGAGGTCATCCCGGATCCGCGAAAGGCCTAACCCTGTACATATACAACGTATTTCTCCTCGAAAAACGGCTCGCTGAAGAATTCACGAATGGGAAATACATCCGTATAATTGCCGCCTTTGCCGGGCAAAGCGCTTATCTCGGGTCGCAAGTCGCCCCCCTTCAGCGCAATGATGCCGTTTGGCAGAGCGTGAATGTGTTTCTTTTTCAGGAATTTTCTGCCCCAGAACAGCAGTTTGTCGAGTGGTGCCACTCCGCGCGACAGCACAAAGTCGTATTGCCCGATCATCTTGAGGTCTTCTACCCTCGCATGTATAGCCGTTACATTGGTCAGACCCAGCGCCTGTGCCACTTCCTCTACAACCCGGATCTTTTTTCCGGTGGCATCAACGAGTGTGAA
>CAIYFY010000429.1 GCA_903925535.1 uncultured Bacteroidota bacterium
ATCCAGCCTGTTCCCGCCGGTCTGCAATCTGCATCGGTAAACAACAGCCAGTCGAAGGCGGCCGAACGGATACCCGCTGCCAGTGCCTGTTTCTTTCCGGCACGCTCCTTGTTCCTCATGCTGACCAGGTGAAGGCGGGTATGCTCCTGCTGAAACGCCTGCACCACCGCCGCTGTTCCGTCTGTGGAGGCATCATCAACGACCACCAGCTCCCATTCGCCCTGATATTCCTGTCTCAACCACGCCGGCAGGTGCTTTTTCAGGTTAAACTCCTCGTTTCTGGCGCATACAATCACCGAAATGGCTGGCAGATCCGCAATGAGAGGCATCCCGGCCGATCGTCGCCGGAAAACTACGGATACCCACGCCATAAAGGCAATCTGTATGGCTGCGACAGGCAATATAACCCATAACAACAGGTGTGCTGATATATTTTCTGAAAAAAGGTAGTCCATTCAGGTGGTAAAAGTAACCTGATTTGCCACCTTTGCGTATTCCTTATGAAAAAGATCATCATTGCAATAGACGGCCACTCCTCCTGTGGCAAAAGTACACTGGCCAAGGCGCTGGCCAAAACACTGCATTACGCCTATCTGGATTCCGGGGCCATGTACCGGGCGGTGACTCTCTATTTCCTGAATACCGGTGCTGACTACCACGACAGTACGCAGGTGGAAGAGGCACTCCGTCACATCAGTATCCACTTCGAGCGGGTTGACGGCCATAATCACACTTTCCTGAACGATGTGGATGTGGAGCGCGATATCCGCGAGATGCGGGTGAGCGAGCACGTGAGTCCGGTAGCTGCCATCTCGGCTGTGCGCCGTGCCATGGTGAAGCAGCAGCAGGCCATGGGCAAGCGCCGCGGTATCGTGGCCGACGGGCGTGATATCGGCACCGTCGTATTTCCTGATGCCGAGTTGAAAATTTTCCTCACCGCAGATTCCGATGTGCGCGCCAGTCGCCGTCACCTCGAACTCGCCGCCAAGGGAATTGATGCTTCCTGGGATGATATCCTCCGTAATCTCGAAGAACGCGATCATATTGACTCCACCCGTGAGGACAGTCCGCTGAAAAAGGCCGATGATGCAGTCGTTATTGACAATACACTGCTCTCGGAGGAAGAGCAGCACGCGCGCGCGATCGGGCTCGCCCGCGGGAGGATTGCTGAAATCAATGAGGCATGAAATTCTGGCAGAAACCGGCAAAGGCAATCCGCCATGTATTTCAGCAAGGGAATTCACTCGCCCGGACGAGTATTGAACTGTTCTCAACTGCGCTGAATCGCGACGTCAGGCTGGATATCTGTACTCCACCGGATTACAACAGGAACAGAAACCGGGAGTATCCGCTCGTACTGTTCAACGATGGCCAGGACTTGCCCCGGATGGATTTTATCCCTATGCTGGGAAAGCTGTACACGGGGAAGACGTTGCCTCCGCTGATCACTGTGGGTATTCATGCCAGTCACGATCGCCTGCGCGAGTACGGAACAGCGCGGCAACCCGATTACATGGGCCGGGGTGATCTGGCCGCAGTCTATACCCGTTTTGTGGTAGATGAGCTGATGCCTTACCTGTCAAGACACTACCGCCTTGCCGGCATGCCCGAACAGCAAGCCATTGCTGGCTTCTCGCTGGGAGGTCTGTCGGCCTTCGATATTGCATGGGCCAATCCGGATGTTTTTGGCGTCTGCGGCGTGTTTTCAGGAGCATTCTGGTGGCGCTGGTCGGAGGTGCGCCCCGAGGATCCTGATGCCGACCGTATTATGCACGATATTATTTACCAGACACAGCAGATGCCCGACGCCCGTTACTGGTTTCAGTGCGGCACCCTCGATGAAACGGACGACAGGAACGGAAACGGAATCATTGACTCTATTGATGACACGCAGGACATCATCCGGGCGCTCCGGGCCAAAGGTGTACAAGAGCAGGCCATCCGCTATCTCGAAATACCCGGCGGCCGTCACGAGCCCCACACCTGGGGGATGGCCATGCCGGATTTTTTGCGGTGGGTGGTAAGATAATTTGCAGTTTCAGACACACCCTAGTTCTTTTCTTCTTCATACAACCCGGCCTCTTCGTCTGCTCTCATCATTTCAATGAGCAGTGATTCTCTTTGTTTTCGTTCTTTCTCCCTGGCCTCTTCCCTATCTACAGGACTGTTACCCTTCCCCCCAATCGCAAACGGCAGCATTACCACGGCAAAGAGTATCACTGCGACAAATTCCGAAACCAGTATGTACCAGGGCCAGTCGCCCAGGTGGTCGAGCAGGGAGGCTGAAGCCGGTTTTTTGCGCAGGAACATGAAGTTGGTATCCAGCAACAGATTGATAATCAGTACAAATACAAAGTAAACGTTCATCCAGACCAGTGTTTTTCCCAGTCCTTTCCAGGTGGGACGGAACCTGAATACGAATATCGCATATAAAACGCTCTGTACCAGCGATATGTGCACCACAAAGTACCTGATATGGATGTGATCCGGGAAAACGGTGCTTACATCGGGTGTCAGCAAGGCCTGAATGCACCCGGCCATCACCACAAAATAGAAAATTTCGAACAGAAAATAGGAGCGCCGCCACATCAGCACCGGCATCATCAGGTTGATGAAGTAGCAGACGTGGAAGGGCAGCACCAGATTCAGATCCACCGGTTCGGTATATGCAATCAGGTAAACGGAAATGCATGCCCACAGGGTGGCAGGCAAAAGGCTCATGATGAGTCCGATCCGCTGTTTCCCTGGTTCATCGGGCTGACGGCGGCCATACCAGATCCAGAAGGCGGTGCTCAGGGCACCGTACAACAGCCAGGAGAGATGTTCGCTCCCGTAGCTGACAAAGCGGTTCTGGAATAGCAACGTGCTGATACAGAGGTACATAGTTCTGAATTAAAAAATTTCCGCATACAGGTCGTCGAGCCTGACAACCTTGTTACTTCCGGCATTCCAGAAGAATATTTCAATTTCTGAATACGGTTTGTCGGGTATGGCCGCGTCGAGCCATATCTGTTTCGCTTCACTGCCGTCAACATGTCGCTGCAGGCGTATCATGCGCTCCTTTACCACTTTGTCGCCCTCCCTGAAACGAATGACGAACTGTGTCATTGCCCACCAGTCCCATTCCTTCGGATCGCACCGGAAAGTGACGCCTGCTCTGACCCAGTGATACTCCGCTCCGGGCGGCGGCAGCCTGAAGGAGGGTGAAAACTGTTTTTCACCGTTGATAATCAGCGACTTGCTGCCTGAAACCGGTTTCTCGCTCGTCACAGCTGCCGTGGTATCCTGTTCAAAATCTTCGCTGAGCACGCTTTTAAGCAGGGGGCGGTCTGTGTCCCCGAATTCATCGCGGTTGTCGAGCAGCTTCAGCCAGTCGCGCTCAATATGCGTGCGGCCCATCACTTTCCAGACGTACTGGCGGGTCATCTGTTCGGGAAAGAAATGTCCGCCGCGGTGTGCCTGATGGCTCCACCACATATTCAGATAGATGAAAGCGGCGGCGGCCAGGCCAAACACCCATACGCGCCAGCCCGTGCGTGCAGCCCACGACCAGAACGCTCCCAGCGCAAATGCCCACATTGGATAGGCCTGTACCATGGCGCGCTGTCCGAGACTGCCTCCGTACCACCATATATCCCAGGCCGAAGTGATATAAAGGGCTGTCAGACAATACAATACGATTGCCGGAGCTGTTTCCGGCAATTTCCGGAACAGCATGAACAGTCCGAAAATTGCAAAGATCATCATCGGAGAATACACCAGCCAGCCAGCCTTCGCACTCCAGAGTACACTCTCTATATGAGGCGGAAACCACGTAAAGCCCTGATTTTCATAGCTATAAACAATCCATTCGCCGGCTGCGAATTTCCAGTAGGCCATCTGAAGAAATACCATTGCTCCGGCGCAGACACCTGCCAGGAGCACCTTGCCTGCGTGCGTGCGCAGGAGCTGTGCGCGCGCGCGCAGGGCCGCGAGCGAGCTCACTCCCCACAATAGAGGAATAATGACGGCCACTATTTCGGTGGGACGGGTGATGACGGCCCAGCCCGTGAGTAGCCCGATAACAGCTGCCGCACCCGGGGATGGACGTTCATAAAAACGGATAGTGGTCCATATAAGCAGGCAGTTCAGCGTGAACAGCCAGTTGTGTGTCATGGCCCCCGTGACACCGGCGTACTCCAGGTAGTTACTGCCAATCCCGATAGACAGTATCGTCAGTGAGGCTGTTTGCTCGCTGAAAAACCGGAGCAGTATTTTCCGGAGGAAGAAGAGTCCGATCAGTGCTACCAGCAGACTGCCCCAGCTGATAGCAGCCTGATAGGGGCGCGAGAAGCCGTCTGCCGGATAGCCGAGGGGTTCGGCCAGCACATGCGCAGTCAGAAACCAGGGCATAAACTGCAGCGCCTGTCCCATCGGATACTTCATCACATAATTGCCTGACGGGTGTTTGAACGCCTGTCCCATACCCGGACCCGGGTTGTACTTCGCAGCGATACCGTCCCACCAGGCCAGCTCCTTCATATCTTGGTAAACAACAGCAGACGGCAGATACATATAGTACCCCGACACGTCCCAGCTGATAGTGGCCTCCGTGCCCTGCATTTTCCATTTGGGGAAATACAGCAGCGAGGAGGCGGCTATGATAGCAAAAGACAGCCAGAGAGCAACAAGCGATGGACTTTTCATGCATAAGAAGGCGCACAACGGCAGCCGCCGCTAAAATCGGATTTTTCGCCAAAATGACATCATTTTCTTTTTTGAAACTGGTTATCCGGGTATTGCTATTCTTATGATAATAGACAACCGTAACGTACATTTGCGCCGCCGTGATGGAATTGGATCCCGACAAAATACTCGGTCAGTTTATTTACGACCCCAACGCAAAACTGCTGTTCAACAGCGGCTTTTTCATCTTTTTATTCCTGGGGTTCCTGTTCATTTACCGGATGCTGCTTCCCCATCAGCGCATCCGCATCCTGTGGGTCACGCTGTTCTCCCTGTATTTTTACTACAAATGTGCCGGAATCTACTGGCTGCTTCATGTAGTGATTGTGGTGGTGGACTACAATCTGGCGCGGTGGATGGAGGCTGCCCCGACGCGTTCGAAGAAAGTCGGGTTGCTGGTGGTCAGTCTGGTGGTCAACCTCGGGATGCTCGTATATTTCAAGTACAATGTTTACTCCGAATTATGGAGTGAGCTGACCGGCGCGCCTTTTGATCCGTCGAAAGTATTTCTCCCTGTAGGCATATCGTTTTTCACCTTTCAGTCGCTGAGCTACACCATAGATGTGTACCGGGGCGAGTTGAAGGCACTCAACAATATGCTTGATTACGCCTTTTTTGTGACATTTTTCCCGCAGATGGTGGCTGGTCCGATTGTCAGGGCTGCCGATTTCCTGCCACAGATCAACAAAACACCCCTTGTCACAAGGGAGGAGTTTGGCCGCGGGGTATTTCTGATTTGCACAGGATTATTCAAGAAAGCCGTCATTTCCGATTACATCAGTGCCAACTTTGTGGACAGGGTATTCGACTCGCCGCTGCAGTACACCGGACTCGAGAACCTGTTTGCTGTTTACGGGTACGCCCTGCAGATATATTGCGATTTCAGTGGTTATTCCGACATGGCCATTGGAATAGCCCTGATTATCGGGTTCAAGTTTCCGGCCAATTTTGATTCGCCTTACCAGTCGAGAAGTCTGACCGAGTTCTGGCGGAGATGGCACATCTCGCTGTCCACCTGGCTGCGCGACTATCTGTATATTCCGCTGGGAGGTAACAGAAAAGGAGGGATTCGTACCTATGTTAACCTGATGATTACCATGCTGCTTGGAGGGTTATGGCATGGAGCAGCCTTGCGGTACATTATCTGGGGTGGTCTTCACGGACTCATGCTTGCCCTGGAGCGTTTTTTCAAACGCCATATTTCTTCGTCACCCGGACCGATCAGGGTGGCACTCGGAGGCATCTTCACATTTCACTTCGTTTGCTTCTGCTGGATATTTTTCCGCGCACAGGGACTTGACAACGTATATTCCATGCTGAGTCAGATCTGGTATCATTTTGAGCCGCAGTATCTCGGCGATTTTCTGCGCGGATACACACCCGTGGTGTTCTGGATGCTGCTCGGATACGGACTCCACATGATGCCTGCATACCTCGAGCGTCGTACGGAGGAGATGGTAACAGGCATGCCTGTGTTTTTTCAGGCGGCCCTGATTACCCTGATTGCGGCCCTGGTGATGCAGGTAAAATCTGCCGAGGTACAGCCATTCATCTATTTCCAGTTTTGAGCAGCCCAAATCGGGTAAAATTGCGGATATTCGCACCCTCATTTCAACGAGCAAACAAATAATATGAAGTCAATAGCAGTATTTTGCGGAGCCAACAAGGGCAATCAGCCCTGGTTCGAGGCAGCGGCCACCGAACTGGGTACCGTTCTGGCCCAGCGCGGCATCAAAGTAGTTTTCGGCGGCGGCAGCGTAGGTCTGATGGGCGTACTGGCCGACGCTGTGCTGGCAGCTGGCGGCGAGATCACCGGAATCATCACACACCAGTTGTACGGACTGGAGCTCGCGCACGCGGGTGTGAAGGATATGATTGTGGTGGAGAGCATGTCGGAGCGCAGGAAACTGCTTATCGAAGGAACAGACGGTATCATTACACTTCCGGGGGGGTACGGCTCTATGGACGAACATTTCGAGGCACTCACACTGGCGCAGTTGCACCAGTATAAATGTCCGGTCGGGCTGCTGAATCTGCACGGCTACTACAACCCGTTGCTTCAGATGCTGGATGTGATGGTGGAGAATGCATTTCTGAAAGAACAGAACAGAATGCTCTGTATTGATGCCCCGACCATCCCGCAGTTGCTGGAAAAAATGGAGCGGTACGAGCATCGTGCCATTGAAAAATGGCACTGAAAAAACCCGGGGACCGTTTGAGCGGTTAAAGTTCTTTTAAAATGTCCTTTTCAGCCGGGACATTCGTGTGAAATGCAGTTTTACATTTGCTACATTTGTCCACTGAAACCACACTCCAATGAATTTGGTCGTTCGATTTTTTGTATTACCTGGTATTCTGGCGCTGGCTGCCTGGTCGGTCACAGCCCAGCAGCGTCCTGTTGTGGGTACGCCGGTAAGCCGTCCGGCCAATCTGGCCCCCGCCCGTCCGGTATCACAGCCGGCTCAGGAACAGTCGAGAGGGGGATCTGAAAACGGGGCCCGTCTCACACCTTCGGAGACCAATCTGCGTACCACCCGTCCTGCGAATCAACCGGTCACGGCCGGATCGGGAACTCGTCCTGCGCCCCAGCGAAAGCCGGCACAGGTTACCAAAGGTTATGTGAAGTGGATGACCATAGAGCAGGCGCTGGAGCGCTGCAAAACCGAACGCAGGAAGATATTTGTGGATGTTTATACCGACTGGTGCGGCTGGTGTCGTCACATGGACAGCACCACATTTGTATCGCCTTCCGTAGCGCGTTACCTCAACGATAAATACTATCCTGTCAAGTTCAACGCTGAACAGACAGGCGATGTTTACTTCAGGGACAAGACCTACAAGTTCAAAAGCAATGGCAGTCGCGGGCATCATGAGCTGGCCGCGTTCTGGCTGAACAACAAGCTTTCCTACCCTACAGTGGTTTTCCTGGATGAAAGCCAGAATCTGATTCAGCCTGTTCCCGGCTATCAGGATGCTGCGAAAATGGAGGCTATCATCAATTACTTTGGCTCCGACAGTCACAAACGTGTCCCGTGGGAGACGTATGAGCGTAATTTTGTGCCGGGGCAGTAGAGGGGGAATTATCTCATCAACTACGCCTCCCGTAACCAGTCTCGCTCCGCCACATCCGGAGTTTCCATAACCTGAATAGTCCAGTTTCTTACTGCCTCCCGATCCGAGTCAGGAATTTCCATCCTGCGTCGCAATAACCTGATCATATTCAGGTAGTTAGTCTGGTGATACCCCATATCAGCCTTCCGGCGCCTGATAAACGTCTGAAGCGCCTGCAGGTGAGATTCCAACAGGTCTGTTTCGGATGTTTCGTAGAATATTTTGATCTGGAGTGTTTTGATGGCCGTCATCAGCATAGTGTCGCGCACTTCTATATCGCGGAGCAGTTCCAGCGCCCGGCCGGTATCGTGGCGGGCAAACGACAATCGGGCGTGGTTGAACTGCCAGAGTGGTTTCCGGTATGGTGCAGGCAGCTGCCCCCGGCAATTATCAGTGAACTGTATCGCCCAGTCATATTCCTGCAAGGCAAGAGCCGTTGTTACTGCGTTCAGGTAAGTATTTCGAGAGAGCGTCCCTTCCGTGGTGAAATATCCGCGCGAAATACCATCTCTGTATAACTCAAACTGAAATGCCAGATAAGTCCTTGATCCTCCGTTTACTTTTCGGATACAAAAGTTCAATGCCAGCAGGTACAAGTCGCGCAGTTCCTCGTCCGAGAACCGGCTATTCTCCTGTTGCAGTTTGCGGATAAATTTCTCAAAGTAATTGTCAGAATCGGTCCCGGTGAGTGCCTTGTAACAATAAAAGTAGGTGCCAATTGCCGGAATATCTGCCAGACTGTTTTGCTCCACATAAGCCACCACCGCAGACAGCAGACCGTGATTATACGATGTACCCGACATCTGCTGGTGCGACCAGAGAAAGCATGCCTGCCATAGTTTCCGGGATATGTATGCGTGGTCAAGTCCGTCAGACAGATTCTGCATTTCTGCAGCCCCGGGTGTGATGCGTTCAAAGCGTGTTTTATAAGAATCCAGTGCTATCCGGTAGCACAGGTCGTGATAATCTGCATTGCGCGATATTCCTTCATTCAGCTGATTTGCAGCAACTGACAACACTTCCGCACTCCTGTCGTTTAGTCCGCGACGGCGCATTGCCGCAGAACGCACCAGTAGCCTGTCTGGTTCAGCCGCTCTGAATCCCTGTAATTCCAGGTATGCATATACCAGCTGTAAAAGAAAACTCATTGACTGTCGCAGCCTGTGATCACTGAAGGCCTTTCCGGGAAAAACTTGCCCAAAAACCGCCATTTTGTCGGGTTCTCCCCTGCGGTATTGTTCCAGCGTATGCAGTAATCTGACTACCTCTGCGCGTTTGTTAAAGTGTGGCGATTCAACAAAATCACACAGCTCGCTCCACTCCTCACGTGTGAGTACAGAAAGTATTTGCCACAGTTTTGAATTAATCATATAGACAAATATTTTTGCAAATATATGATTTACAATATTTTAAAA
>CAIYFY010000430.1 GCA_903925535.1 uncultured Bacteroidota bacterium
AACCGGAGTTCGTCCAGTTTGCCGATGTAGTGCCCGTTTCCATCGCCTTTTTGTCCGAGAAACAACGGTACCGAACCGCGTTCGATGGTGCTGACGGCAGTTTCGATGAGTTCGCCGTCCACATACAGCAGTACAGAGGAACCGTTATACGATGCTGTGATATAGTGCCATTCACTGGCGGTAGCAGTGGGGAATACATATTCCAGCGTTGTGGCTTGCCCGGCGCCCCTGCCCATACCGAACCTGATGCCCTTTCCCTGCGATGCTGGCAGTGTATGCAGCCACCAGTTTTGACTCGAAACGCTCCCAAAGTCAAAAATGGCAGTTTCGTCATTCCCGTCATCCAGCTTTACCCAGCAGGAAATCGTGAATTCATCGGTTGGGAATACATCGCTGTATTCGGAAAATGCCATGGCGTTTCCATCGAAGCTGATTGCAGCGCCGAAAGTGGGCTCCAGTTTCACGATTGCGCCGGGAACAGCATTATTGCTGAACGTCTTGACCTGGCCGGTAACACTGCCGTTCGGATTGAGGAAGCCGAGCGCGGAGCTGCGGAAACCTTCTCCAAACGTATTGACACCTGCCACTTCGTATGTGTAGAATTTGCCGGCCAGCACGTTGAAGTCAATGAAAGAGAACGTTTCACCGTCTACTGTAGAGAGCAGCGAGCCGTTTCGGTAAATCTTGTAACTGTTGGCTGCCGGAGACAGCGGATCGGGCGTCCAGTCTATCTGTACCCTGTCTTCAAGGTCGCCTTCGCTGGCCATGACGACAGGGGCGGCTGGTGGCAACAGGAAGCTGGACCAGAATCCGTATGTGCCCTGAGACCCCGGGCCATAAAAGCCACCCACCACCGGCTGACCCACCGTAGCGTTCAGCCGCATTTTGGTGTTCAGCGATTTGGTAACGCTGCCGAAGTTGAAGAAAGCCCTGCCGTACAGAAAATCGTCGTCGGAGGCGGTGGTGCAGTTCGGGCTCGACTGCGACCATACTGATTGCGCGCCCGCGATGGACAGCAGCACCAGTATCAGAAATGCATATATTTTTCTCATCTTGATTGCAATCTTGTTGAAAAGTGGATGATTACTTTACCCAAATCTGGATATCGCTGATTCCGAAACTTTCGTCATTGACGGCACTATTCAGTCTACTCGAAAAGATGACCCAGAATTTGTCGTCGGTACATTGTGCCACCATCTCTTCCCGGACGTTGTAGTCGAAAGCAAACCATTGATTTCCCGAGTTTGGTGTCCAGAAAGCGACATAACCCGCGCCGATTTGCAGGTTTTCGCCCCGCAATCTGTTCCAGCCCACCTGGAAAATTCCACTGGTCTGATCGTTATTGTCGTAAGGGTTAATGCGGGTGCCAAATCCGGCATAACCGTACTCAAACTCATTGCGATCCCAGGAATCCAGAAAATGGTAGGTGAACACCACTTTAATCAGTTTATGTGGAATACCTGTGAGATCGAACTGTTTTTTCAATGCGTCTGCCCCATTCTGTGAAGGCCTGATAATATATCCGCCGCTGAAGGGGGATGCTGGTGTGAACCGTTCGAGCGGTGAAGAAGTATTCGTAGCCCATGATTCCAGAGTAGTTATTTTGGTACAAACCCATCCATCATCTCCAGTACTGAAATCATCTACATCTACCAGTCTCCAGTCAGAAATATTGTTGTATTCCACCGTTTTACCTGCTGGCAGGTTAATATCACCTGTTATAACCAGGTTTAGATTGGATACGTAGATTTTATCACCGTCGTAAGCGATGGTAGCAGTATTGCTGCCCTTTTTCAGTTCCAGGGTATCGGCGGTATTGGCCTCCAGAAGCAGGACACCGGTTCCACCCTCCTTGTTAACATGCAGTTGAGCAGAGGGGTCCGGTTCAATGGTTCCGGCTCCCACAGGGCCAGTAGAGGGGAAGATATTGGTCTGACCAATGAGGGAAAGCGAGTAGGGTGAAGCAGTAAGCTGGATACGCGGTACCATTTCGGCTCCATTGTTTACTGAAACACCGAGATAATACGTTTTGTCGAAAGCCGCTGTGAGTGGGTTAGACTTTCCGAGCAGGGTGCTGTAAACCCCGCCGAGTACCTCCACAGCGTCCTGTGTTTCCGACCATACTGCGGTGCCACCCGTGGCTGATTCATACAGCCGGAAGGTCATGGCATAATCGCCATCGTCGAGGTTGGCACCGGAGGCACGCTGAATGGTACCCTGAATGCTCAGATTAGCCTGGGCGTGCACACGCGCATACGAGCACAGCAACAGCCCCATTATGGTAAAGAGTCTGATATTTTTCATTTCCTGTGTTTGTGTTGATGTGTTATTGAACCCAGATTTCGATGTTGCTG
>CAIYFY010000431.1 GCA_903925535.1 uncultured Bacteroidota bacterium
TAATTCACCTTCAAGGTGTGCTATGCGTTCCTTGTCTGTCATTTTGAGCACGAAAAATAATTACAATTTATCACTTCACCGTTTTTTTCTACGCCGCCGAAGGCGGCTGGATAGTTACGATAAATTGAATACGTGCTGGTGCAAAAAATCCCTGAAATTGGCACTTTAGCCATTCCCTTCATGCGCGTCTTCAGCCATTACCTCAGAAAGTCCGCTACCAGCTGGTTGACTGTTTCTGCCTGTTCAAACATTACAAAATGCCCTGCTTTCGGAATCATTTTCAGTTGGGCTGCGGGCATACGTGCGGTGCCGCTCTCGGCCACCTTGCGTGTCGGCCCTCCGTGGAGGTAACGATTCGGAATCAGGTTATCGTTTTCTCCAAAGATAACCAGTGCCGGCTGTTTCACCTGCGGAAGATAATCATACACCGGCTCGTCCACCATACCCCTGACCGACTGCGGAATAATATAGCAATATCCGGGAAAATCTGACGCCGTGCGCATGGCAAGGCGGTCGTCAATCATAAACCTGGCATCGTCAGACATATTATAGAAATTGTAGGCGAGATTGGTCCGAATCTGCTCTGCGGTGGTAAGACGCACGCCATCAGCCGTCATTACCTGACGAAACCACTCTTTCTCTCCCTTGTTAAAGGTCTCAAACCCTGCAGGGGCTACCAGAATCAGTTTTTCAACCAGTTCGGGGTAAGTAAGCGCAGCTACCAGACTGATCTGTCCGCCCATTGAATGGCCCGCAAGAGTCACTTTCTGAATACCCAGTTTATCGCAAACCTCCTTGATGATTCCGCCATAAAAACGCATGGACCCTGAGTAGTTTTCCTTGCTGCTCTTGCCGTAACCGGGCAAATCAATGGCCACACAACGGTAATTTTTACTGAGCGCAGCCACATTTTTCTTCCATGCGGGGTAGTAACTCCCCAGGCCGTGAACAAACAGGATTGTCTGTTCTCCCTTGCCTTCATCGGCATAGGCCACTCGCACGCCGTCCGACAATTCCAGATAGCGGGTATCAAACGGGTAGGACAAATCGGACATCCGGCTCACCGATGGCGATTTGGGCAGGGCACAGCCGATATTGATCAGCAGCATGAATATTCCGAAAGAGTACAGTATAATACGCATGTGGTTTCAGTTTAGAAAATGAGCCATTTCATACAGATAAAGCCGATCCACGGATTTACCGGCCGGAAGGACTGGCCTCCGTTGGCAAGCCGGCTGTCGTAGAAATCGCCGAGCCAGAGGTGTGCGGCATGTGCCTCCAGTGTGAGGAAGGCACCCAGATCATATCCGATTTTAGCATTTGCCTCATAACCGATCAGATGACCGCCACCAAATGGCCTGACCTGCGACAGGGCCGCAGCAGCGCCAATCTTTGCGTGTAATTTGTTAGGAATAAAATCTCTCGACAGATTGATGGTACCGCCGGTAACACCATATCCCATATTCGAAATATCATTGACAGCCGATACGAAGCGATTGACGACATTGCCCTGGGGAAACAGCAGATAGGCACCACTGCCGATGAAAATACCGCCGGGAGATCCCCAGGTATTTCCGGTCATAACCCCGCTGTATCTTCCATCGGTAACACCATTCGCATCGCCGCTGGTAAACAGCACGTCCATCGTTACGGCATCACCGGTGGTTTGGCCATAGCGATATCCTCCGCGCAGGTTGGCACCCACGCCACTCACGGTAGCTGTCTGGCGCCAGGCCGTCTCGCCTGTTTCCTTTCGCTGGGTAACAGTGCCGAAATTGTAGTTCACCCAGCCAGACAGCAGCCAGCGATCCATCATGAAGTCTTCATTCCTGGTAAAAAAACCACCCAGCCAGGCAATATTGGCTCTGTATGGATCGGCACCCAGCGGGAAACGGAAAGCTCCGTTGTACAGTGTCAGGGTACTTGTCAGGCCCTGCCCGAGGATACTGACCCCTCCCTTGCCCGTTGAACGGTCGCGGAGTGCATAGAGTGAAGCCCCGGCATTCCATTTCTGTGTAAGTGTCTGCTGCCCACTCAGTTCAAACAGGGTAACATCGTCGTTGAGTTCGACGTTGTTTTCATACAACTTGTAAAAACCGCCCTTGAGTTTGGAGTAGTCTTTCTCCCTGCGCACAGAAATACCCACCCCGTCGGTACCCCAGTAGGCGAGCCGGTAACCGGTATTGGTGAACTTGTCAAAAATAGTGCGATAAAGATCGTGTGGTGTATCGTACATCCGCTGCAGACCCAGGTTGATTGTCCAGTACTTGCGCGGTATATACTCCATTTCCACATTCTGCGTCTGCAGGTTTACCTGATCGGCACTGATGGCCGAACCAAAGTTGCCTCCCGCTCCGTAAGCCACATCGCCCCAGGTCCAGTCAATCTCAAATGAAGCCCGCAGGGTCACTTTGTTGTCGAAAATACGGGGAGAATAGATAAAAAATGGCAAAAAACGCTGTTCCGCATAGAAACCGTGTATACTGTCGGATGTGACGGTCGTGTTGGAGCCAAACAGCCGCCCGACTATCTGTCCCTTCAGAAAATCGTTGGCAGGAAACCAGTTGGCAGCTACTCCCTGATTGTAGAAATAGGCGAAGAACTGGAGCTCCTTGTTGGCCTTCGCGGGAATGGTCTTGTCGAAAGCCCTGAAACCCGGGTTGTTTTCTGTTGTCTGTGCCGTAAGCAGACAGGAAAACAGGAAAACAGACAGAATGGATAGAAACAGACGCATGGGAAAACGATAAAAAGGGGTTTGCAGACCAATTGCCCGCAAACCCCGGATTTGAATGATTATTTCACGCGTGTGTACTGCTGAATATTGGCAGCACCCAGCGGAACGCCACCGAATGTAGAACTTCCGAATCCGCCGGCAGCTGTTGCTGCACCGGCACCGATGGAAGGTGTAGTTTGTACGATTTCGTACTTCATTTTGGTATCATTGTCGGTTACCTCAAAGATACCTTCAGCTGTGATA
>CAIYFY010000432.1 GCA_903925535.1 uncultured Bacteroidota bacterium
CGCACGGTTTCCGACATCTGGCCGAGCCTGTCCACCCTGCCCTCCCGTTGTTCGAGGCGATTGGGGTTCCATGGCAGGTCGTAGTGTATCACCGCATTGAACTGTTCCTGCAGATTAATGCCCTCGCTCATGCAATCGGTCGCAAAAACCACCTTTTTTGGAAGGGCATCCATGGCCTTTATTTTAGCCCGCCGCTCTTCGTCGGGCAGTTCGCTGGTGATGGTTTCCGCCGTGAATTCCAACTTGTCGAAGGCCTTGCGCAGGGGCGTGCCAACCACCTCGCCGAGGTAATTGGCCGTATCAATAAAACGGCAGAAAACAATGACGTTGCTGCCTTCCCGTACCCACTGTTCGAGCAGTTTCACCAAAGAAAGCGCCTTGTGATCCCTGGACAGTCCCGACAGTCCTTCCAGTCGGTCGGCCAGACTTTGCAGAATTTCCTGTTCGCTGCGATCGGGCGCAATGGCATCGGCGAGGTGTATGGGCGTGGAATCGTCTTCCGAGGCCGGATTCTGCTCCAAAACGGCGCCTCCCAACAGTTCCGATTCCAGTTCAGGCGTTTCACTGTCGGTAACGGTCTTCACGCCTGCGCGCCTGCGCAACATGGCCGCGCCCGTACGCGGGGAACTCATGGCGCCGCGCAGGAATGTGAGCGCCGTGTAGTAACGCAGCTTCTGCATGCCCTTGTTGGCCGTCTGAACCTGTACCATTTTCCGCACCAGATCGAGCAGGCTCATAAATACCAGCCGGTATTCGGGGTGAAGATCGTATGCCGCCTCCAACGCCTCGCGCGCGGGAAAGCGGGTGCTTTCACCGAATCCGGCCTGAATATTCTTCCTGCGGCGCTGTATGAAATGCTCCGCCACCTTCTGACGGTGCGCTTCCGGCGCGGAGGTGAGTTCCACCTGCTCAAATTCGGGCCTGAGCAGTCCGAGCAGACTGTGAAACTCCTCGGGCTTGCCACTGTGGGGCGTGGCGGTGAGCAGGAGGAGGTGTTGTTCCGTACGTCGGGCCACTTCCGCGAGCAGAGCGTGGCGCAGTTGTTGCTGCACACTTTCCGCTCCGGCCGGCCGGGTACAGGTATGTGCTTCATCCACAATTACCAGGTCAGGGCAGTTGCGCATGAACAGCGTGCGGTATCGCTCCGTTTTAACCAGATCAATAGAGGCCACCTGTAAGTCGAAGCGTTCGAACACCGTTTCGTTGGCGGCGCACTGTCGCTCCAGTTCGCCGATGGTACCAGAGCGGATAACAGCGGCATCCAGTCCGAACTTGTCCAGCATTTCCGTCTGCCACTGTTCGCACAGATGTGGCGGGCACAACACTGCGATACGCCGGATGAGTCCACGGTCGAACATTTCGCGGGCGATGAGCAGCGCCTCAATGGTTTTGCCCACCCCCACATCGTCGGCGATGAGCAGGCGCACGGTTTTCTGCCGGAGAGCCATCACCAGCGGGACAATCTGGAACGCACGCGGGCGCACGGAGATTTTGCCTGCACAGCGGAAAGGGCCTGTACCGTCGCGGAACAGCAGGCGCACCGCGTTGAACAGCAGTCGTGCCGAAGAAAAATCGCCTGACTGGGAGGCTGTCGGTGGTGCAAAACTGGCGGGTTTGATATCGTCCAGCGCATGATGAGCGGGCAACCAGATCGTCCGGGTTTCCAGTAAAGAACCGCCGAGCGGCCGCAAGGTAAGCAGGTCGGTCGCCGGAGAGGGCATCACCACCCATATTCGGCGGTGCAACTCCACCAGCGTGCCGGGCGTGTAGTTATTCGTGGTAACGGAGCTGTTCATCGGGCACTTGACTTGGTGAAGATGTGTTGATGGGCAGAAACGAAATCGCTTAATTTCTGCTGATAGTACCACACGAGCGTTTCCCAGCCCAGCCTTTCCAGACATTCCCGTTTGTAGCCGTCGTCTTTTGCAATCTGTGCATCGTCGTGCAC
>CAIYFY010000433.1 GCA_903925535.1 uncultured Bacteroidota bacterium
CATACTTCCGAGGGTGAAACGGAATTGAAAAAAATTATTCGCGGCCTTGAAATTACTGAGCCAGTCGGAGTGGCGGATCTGGTCAATTGCGACCGGTCAAAGGAGAAAGATCGCTTCTGGGCCGAATTTGATAATAAAAGTCAGCATAAACACCATTTTTATTTCATCGGCGCCTGCGAACGTCAAATGCCGCCCAGTTTCGCCGAGTACATGGTTTATGAACTGATCGAGGAAGAGCTCAACGGGATCAGTAATACACTGTACCGTCGCTCCCGCGACAAATCACAGCGTATCAAAATCCACGAACTCCCTTCGGGACGCAATCTCGAAAGATGTAAAAATGACTTCAAGACTTTCTTTGTCAACTTTGTCAGTACGGATGATGCAAGTGCCCATAATCCGGCAAAGCCTGAAGTCAAGGCAACAGACTTCGATGCCATGCTGCAATCGGGCATCATCGGGCTGGACTATGACTATGCCACAGTAATTTTTGAAATCAACTCGGATGAAGACTGGAAGGAGCACTTCCCCGAGTATTTCGAATGGATTATGGATACCTTTTCCGCCTTCAAAAAGGGAACACGTTTCCTGTTTTTCTTCGTGATATATTCAGAAAATCTGCACGAACTGCCAGGTTCCGGGGTAAAAAGTGCCATTGATGCGGTAGAAGAGCTGGCCGGCAAACGCCCGGAAGCTACCTTTATCAGGCCACTGAAACCTGTGCCCGACAAAGACCTGCGAAACTGGTTTAAAAAACTTGGTGAGAAAAATCCTTCCAATATTGACCCGGTTATTGATATCGCGGTAATGGGACTGAAACAAACCGAACAGGATATCTTCATGGAAAAGAAATTGCTCAATATGTGCGATGTCGAAGTGATACAGAAAATTGCCTGTGAAGTCGCCATGGAAAACAAACAATCTGCCAACCAAAATCAATCATCATGAACAAAATAAATACCTTCTCCGGGGCTGTGAACGACAGGAAACTGCCCGAACTCCACCACAACGACAAGGCAAATAATCCCGAATTGTACATACCATCCCCGCAACTCTGGCAGGCCGTTACGGTAGCGCTCGAACTTGGCCTGCCATTGTTGCTCACCGGAGAACCCGGAACGGGCAAAACTGAACTGGCCAGGTATATAGCCTGGTATTTCAATCTCGGAGATCTGCTGGTTTTCGATGCACAAACCACCTCCTCCGCCCGCGATCTGTTCTACCGATACGACGCACTGGCTCACTTCCAGTATGCACAAACCTCGAAAGAGGCGCTTGATGCAAGCGAGGTGGAGCGCAAGTTCATTGAATTTGTAGCGCTCGGAAAGGCTATCAGGGCGGGAGAACGCCGGGTGGTACTGCTCGACGAAATTGACAAAGCCCCGCGTGATCTGCCCAATAACATTCTGGCAGCACTCGAAGAGCTCCGGTTTACGGTGGCTGAAACCGGAAACAAATACGATACCGATTCCCGGAACCGGCCGGTTATAGTCATGACCTCCAACTCGGAAAAAAATCTGCCCGACGCTTTCCTGCGCCGGGTCGCCTACTATCATATTTCCATGGATGAGATTGACCTGCCCGGTATCCTGACCAGCAAGGTGGACGGACTGTCGAA
>CAIYFY010000434.1 GCA_903925535.1 uncultured Bacteroidota bacterium
CAATCAGATTCCATCCACCCGGCGATTCCAGCGGATAAATACCTGTTTGTCGTCCGGCAATGGCTACACTTCCTGCGGGTACGCGCGCACGGGGGCGCCCGAGCCGAGGGGCCTCAAGACGTTCATCGAGGAGTCCGAGATACGGGAATCCGGGAAGGAACCCAACCATATAAACCCGGTAAGCTGTGGCTGTGTGTATCCGGATTATCTCTTCCGGTGAAAGGCGAAGCAGATCCGACAAACGCGGGAGATCAGGGGTGTCGGGATGGTTGTAACAGACCGGAATTTCAATACATACAGGGTTGGAGGGCGACTGCTGTTCGCTACGAAGTGCCTGACTAATCCAGTTTCTGACGATAAAAACAGGATCCACTTCCGGAGCAACACGGTCAAGCCAGACCGGATCAAGCACCAGGGTTAGCGTGGTGAAGGCCGGTATGAGATCGCGCAGGCCGGGGAGTTGCATGAACTGCAATTGCCTGAAGAGTGCGAGAATCCGCTCATTATTTTCAGGCGTCAGTTCACTGCCAGTGCTGACAATCACTGCGAATTCGGACAGAGGCGTTATGACCGGCAGTTCATTCAACTCAGCGTATCAGTGTTACCTGCCCCACGATTCTTCCTTTTTTGCCGTCAACCAGTTCGTATTCAAAGGTATAGGCATATACATCGGAAATTGCCGGATATCCATTGTGGTTTCCATCCCAGCCTTCTCCGATATCGTACGATTCGAAGGCTATTTCACCCCATCGGGAATAGACAATCAGTTTGTAGTCCGTGAAAATATTCCGCTTGTAAGCCGGTTTGAACTCGTCGTTACTGCCATCGTTGTTGGGAGTAAAGGCGTTGGGCATCTCTACAATCGGTTCTGGATACATATATATACTGACGTGGGTCGTATCTGTACAACCGTTGGCATCCGTACCGGTTACCACAAAGAACGCGGAGGAATCGGTCGTTAGTTCCGTGGAAGCGCAGTCGGAGCAGGAGAGGCCGGAAGAAGGTTCCCAGTAGTAAGAGGAAGCTCCTGAAGCAATCAGCGTGGCAGTTTCCTTGTAGTTCAGGGTATCTGGTGCCGATACAGAAACCACTGGCGGGTTATTCAGTACCACACGGAAAGAATCAATACGGCCATCGCAGCCAGTACCCTGCTGGTATATAGCCAGGTAACTGCCGGCAGTCAGTGTGGCGGTTTTCATCCATCCGGATTGCGAGATACAGTCACCGCAATTGGCTGTCCAGGCACCATCAGCAGGCAATCCGGCCGACAATTGCAGTGAATCAAGTGGCAGACAGCGGTTAACCTCCTGATAGCTTGTAGCGAAGTTATTCAGTGATTTGATGACGCTCATCCCACAGTTTTCCGAAATAGCCAGTACCTGTCTGACGGGCACCTGCGTGAACACACAGGTTTTACCGGAGGGCCACTCCACCACCAGCGAGTCAATAAATGCTGCATCACCGAAACCGAAATGCTGCCACATCGGGTTATTGGATGTTGCGGCAGTTTGTGAAGAAACCTGACGCATCTGCCACACCGGGGATCCATTGACAGTGGCTTTTGCCCGGAGGGTGGTACCAATTGCCGAGCGGTTGGATTCCACACCGATGCACTTGACCTCAAGCCACGAGCCACATTCAATTCCATTATTCAGGTAAAAACGATCGGCAGCCACATCAGGCTGCGTGATATGCAGGTCGAGCCAACCATCGAGATTGGCATCCGTCCAGGCAATACCATTGCTGTTGGATCCGTTGGTGGCCAGCGGAAAAATACCGGGAAAACTTGCCGATATCTCCGCCAGATTCCCCTGACCATCATTCTGCCAGAAGCGACTTTCAGTTCCCCAAAATCCGATAGTTAAAAGATCCTGATCACCAGCGTTATCATAGTCGCCCCAGTTAGAAGACCATGACGTGTGATTGACATCACCAACGGGTGTTGTTGCAAAAGTTCCGTTTTGCTGATTGAAGTGCAGCAAATCCTGACCAAACTGGTTGCAAACAAACAAATCGAGATAACCGTCGTTATTGACATCCACCCAGTTGGCAGACCTTCCCCGTTCGGGTGTCGTAACCATAGGGCCAGCACCGATCACTTTGGAAAACACCCCGTTGCCATCATTTCTGAACAAATCATTTGTACCTGGGTTGGTTGGACCAATCTGGTAGTTCACCACGAAAATATCCAGATCGCGGTCGTTATCAAAATCGCCCCAGAAACCGCCGGATGTCCAGGCGAGGTCATTCACCAGCTGGCCGGCCGTCACTTCAGAGAAAGTACCGTTGCCGTTATTCCTGAACAGCCGGTTTTTGAGATTGTTCCAGCGGGGCAGGAACAGGTCAACCCAGCCATCGTTGTTGTAATCAGCCCAGCTTACTGTTCCCTCGTAAGGCTGAGCTGTGTTCGGAGTGGCACCGGTGGACTGGTTGAGCGAGAAGCCGTTTCCGTTGTTGATCCAGAGCTGGTTGACATCATTCTGGTTCCAGGTAGCCGCCAGGTACAAATCCGGGTCATCATCATTGTCAATATCCGCCCATCCGTGCCGCATCGGGTTTTTATGATTGGAGTTAATCCAGCCCGAGGACGTAAAATTG
>CAIYFY010000435.1 GCA_903925535.1 uncultured Bacteroidota bacterium
AAACCACTGCTGATTTCGCCTACTCCACTTCCACCAGTTTCTCCAACATGACCTCCCGTGAGTCGGAAACCTGTATTACCACCAATCAGGTAATTTCCACAGGCGACAATGATCTCATCGTTGGCAGCCAGATGGGCGGCGACGTATATATGGGTGGCGCTATCAATTACATCTTTGGTATTACAGACGAACTTCTGTGGGATACTGCAGCCTGCAATTACTACCTCAGCAAGGGCCTGTATGTATTCCCTGACGGTTTTGCCACTACCTTTATTTACTCCGAATATCAGATCAAAAATGTAGTGATACCCAATTTGATCACTATTGGAGACCAAAAGAGTGCCGACCGCTGGCAGGAAATCATTGATCTGAATAACAAACTGAAAAGCGAGGCTGTATTTTCCAAAAATCTGTCGTTCGACGCTGGTATCAGCTATGAAGAATCGGAAACTACAGAAATCACACGGGCCATTACAACCGAGTGGGAGGTAGAATTCAGTTCTTCTTTCGCCCAGGAATACGGCGTGGAAGTAAACGGTATCGGTCTGGGCGCCGGTATTACCATGAGCCTGAATACCACACAGAATATCAGCAACTCACTCTCGACTACCAGTTCCAGAACTGTTGGTTATGCGCTCTCGGATGATGATATTGGCGACAACTTTACCATCAATGTGAAAAAAGACCGCGCCTACGGCACCCCCGTATTCGATCTGGTGAGTGGTCAGTCGCAGTGCCCGCATGAGCCCAATACACAGCCGCGTCAGGGCGTTGACCTCGCCGCCGATAAACAGGTAGCAGTCAATGTGCCCATGAATGATGTAGCGGTGTTCAAATTGTACCTGGGCAATACCAGCCAGTCGGAAGAAATGAAATTTTATACCCTCGAAGGTCTGCAGGAAAATAACCCGGATGGAGCGGTTATCCGTTTCAACGGACAACCGTCTGTTAACGTGGGGGTTCCCTTCGGTCAGAGTATTGAAGTAACGATGACAGTAGCACGTGGCCCCGTAGCCTTCACGTATGAGAACCTGCGTGTCGGTTATTTCTCCGACTGTGAAGTGGAACGTGCCGATGCATTGGGTATTGATCCTCCTGCGGGTTTCAACGAAGA
This sequence comes from uncultured Bacteroidota bacterium, assembly GCA_903925535.1. GTDB lineage: Bacteria > Bacteroidota > Bacteroidia > Chitinophagales > Saprospiraceae > M3007. The sequence goes on from CAIYFY010000435.1 coordinate 1,115, forward strand.
ACTCGAGTTCGATGTCTTTTTCCTCGAGCCCTGCAGTATGGTTTCTACTACTTTCCCGCTGCAGGACTGGGTTTTGCTGCCTTCCAACGGCAATACGCTGAATATCACGGTAGCCGAATATGATGTCAACGATTCTGACCTGGAACTGATGCGCGTACAGTACCGCCGCTCGCAGGGCGACGGCGCCTGGATCAATATCGCCGAAATTCAGAAAGCTGACCTTGGTCCCGTGTTCACGATTGTTCCGTGGAATACCCAGGGACTGCAGGATGGTCTCTACGAAATCCGCACGGTATCACAGTGCTTTGGCGCACAAAACCCTGGTATTTCCAAGGTGGTAAAGGGTAAAATCGAACGTACCGCCCCGGAAATCGTCGGCACACCTGAACCCGCCGATGGAGTGTTGAGTGCCGGCGACGAGATCAGCATCACTTTCAATGAGCCCATCCGCTGCGATCAGATCATCCAGGCCGATTTCTTCAATAATAACAATGTGGGCCTGTACGATACAGAAACAGGTGATCTGATTGACGCTGTCATCACGTGCAGCGGCGACAAGATTGTTATTGTGCCCAATGTGCCCAACAAATTCATCGAGAACAAAATTCTGCGCGTGGAGGTGGACAATATCCAGGATCTGGCCGGCAACTTGTTCGTCCACAAATCCTGGGAGTTCTTCGTGGATCGCAACCCGGTACTGTGGTCAGGAGGTATTGTCAAAGTGGGTAAATATGCCGATGACGAAATTACCGTAACTCGTCAGCTCGTGAATACCGGCGGTCAGGCTGTTGCCTATTCGCTGGAAAATGTACCCTCCTGGGTGCGCGTGGGCCCTGCCAACGGTATCATCGCCCCGGGTGCTGCGGAAACGATCACTTTTGTATTCGGGAACGCACTCAGTTTTGGCAGTTATGCCGATACATTATATGCCAATACGC
>CAIYFY010000436.1 GCA_903925535.1 uncultured Bacteroidota bacterium
AAATATCTCCGGCTGCCATTGCAGAGGCTGGGATCAAAAACTGCCACTGCATTTGATTTGAACCGCTAACAGCCTGGTTAAGTGTCTGTTGCCATGTATTAATCTGTAATCTTACATCAGAGTCCATACCAAGTATTTTTCCCCGTCTGCTGGAAATGTCGCCCACGATTTCACCTGTATACTGTTCAGGCGCAAAGACAGTCAAAGCGTAAATCGGTTCGAGCAGAAACGGTCTGGATTTGTCGAAAGCATTTTTAAAGGCCATGCTTGCCGCAATTTTAAAAGCGTATTCAGAACTGTCGACAGGATGGAAAGAGCCGTCATAAGCAACGGCTTTGAGATCGACTACGGGATATCCGGCAAGAACACCTTTTTCTATCGCTTCACGAAGTCCTTTTTCAACAGCAGGAAGATAGCGGGTCGGGACAACGCCACCGACAACCTCGCTTGCGAAGACAAATCCGGTATCTCGAGCTGTTGGTTCAAGCCTTACCCACACATCACCATACTGTCCACGTCCTCCAGATTGTTTTTTATACTTTCCCTGTGCGGAAGATGCCACGCGAATGGTTTCGCGATATGGAATTTTAATTGGTGCAATATCGACCTTTACGTTGAACTTTGCCTGTAAACGGTTGATAATGATATCAAGGTGGGTTTCTCCAAGAGTTTTGAGAATGGTCTGGTTGAATTCCACATCATGATTGATGGTAAAACTTGGATCCTCTTCATGCAGATGGTGCAGGCCTGCTGAAATTTTGTCTTCGTCTCCCTGGGTAACAGGAATAATGGCAGTTGCAAGCATAGGAACAGGAAAGATAATAGGGCTTATTCTGCAACTGGTGCCTTTGTCGGCAAGGGTATCATTGGTATGTGCATCTTTGAGCTTGACGACCATACCGATATCTCCAGCAAGGAGTTTTTCAACGGGATTTTTTTTCTGTCCAATGATGGTGTAGACCTGACCAGGTTTTTCAAGTTGCCCTGTCTGGACATCGATCAGCTCATGACCTGTTTCCAGATGGCCGGAGTAGACTCTGAGATAGGAAATTTCTCCGACTCGCGGTTCTGACATTGTTTTGAAAATAAATGTCACTGTCGGGCCTTCAGGGTCTGGCTGAAGAAGGGTTTTGGTTTCATCGACGGTACAGATCGAATGTTCCGGGCCGCGTTCTATCGGAGAGGGACAGAGGTTGACAATGGCGTTCAGGAGCCGTTCTGACCCGATGAGATGAAGGGGTGAGGTGCAGAAAACAGGAAAAAAGGTTCTGCTGACTAATGCGGATTTAATTCCTGTCCTGAGTTCATCTTCGGTCAGGGTTCCAACTTCGAAGAACTTGTTCATCAGTTCTTCATCAGTTTCAGCTATCGCCTCAACTAACTGCTGGTGCAACTCTTCCGCCTGTTTCAGATGAAGGTCGGGAATATCGGAGATGATCATGCCTCCGGTTTTGTCGGGATTGAAGGTAAGCTGCTTCATCAGAAGAACATCTATAAGGGTATGGTGCCCTATACCCTCCTCAGCTGGAAACTGTATTGGGGTAACAAGATTGCCGAAATGATCTCTGAGGCCCTGGACTGTTGCGTTGAAGTTTGTGCGGTCAGCATCGAGTTTGGTTAAAATAAAGATCGTCGGTTTATAGTACTCTCTGGTATACTCCCAAATCGTATCAGTACCCACCTCTACACCGGATGCTGAGTTTACGGTAATCAGTACCGTATCGGCAACCCGCATTGCAGATTTGACATCCCCGTGAAAGTCGAGCAGGCCGGGAGTATCTATGATATTTATTTTACGGTCGTTCCAGAATCCATGGATAAGGCTGGTGTTGAGACTGTGTTTTCTTTGAATCTCATCTGCAGAGTAATCGGAAATGGTGTTTCCTTCATCAATACTGCCGAGGCGATTGATAACGCCCATAGTCAAGGCAAGTGATTCTGTGAGCATGGTCTTGCCACTCCCGGCATGACCTGTAATGACAATGTTTCGCAATTGATCCGGTTGGACGGCTTGCATAGCAGGACTCCTTTGTTGAATTAATAATGGTCTTGCAGGTCAGTGA
>CAIYFY010000437.1 GCA_903925535.1 uncultured Bacteroidota bacterium
AACACCATCAACAACAACAATCAACAGCAGAGCTTTCCTGGTTGCAACCAGAATGTTCTGAACAATGATGAATGGTTTTCATTCTTCGCCGGTACGTCCTGTATTACCATCAGGGTTATACCAAGCAACTGTTCGCAGGGTAACAACATGGGACTTCAGGCTGGTATCTACAGACAATGCGTGAGCAATCCTATTGACCTGCAGTGCCCTTGCTCCACTCAGCCGTTCCTGCTTGAGTCCTGCAACTATATAGTAGGTAACGTCTACTGGTTCGTACTTGATGGCTGCGCGGGAAATGTATGCGACTATGAAATTGAAGTGGTGAGTGGCTCTACCGTGCCTTTCCCGCCTGTAATCAATGATCCGGTAACGGGGCCTACCCCTGTTTGTGCGGGACAAAACAATACAACATATGCCATTCCGGTTATCAGCGGCGCCTCTCAGTACGGGTGGACGCTGAATCCGTCGAATTTCGGCACCATGAGCGGTGGAAATAACCAGGACGTAAACGTTAACTGGAGCAGCAGCGCCAGCGGTACTGCACAACTTTGCGTAACCGTAGGCAACGCCTGTAACCCCAACGCAGACTCCGCCTGCACGACGGTTACAGTTATTCCGAGACCAACCGCAACGCTCTCCGGCGGCGGAGTAATCTGTAACGGATCAGGCGGATCAGTAAACCTGACAGTCACCTTTACCGGTAATGCCCCGTGGGAGTTCGTCCCTCTGCTAAACGGTGTTCCGCAACCAACCATCACTACTTCCGACAACCCGTACACCTTAACCGCCACTCAACCCGGCACCTGGACCCTCCAGCGGGTATCCACCGTTGGTGCTCCCTGTAACGGTACGGTTTCAGGGACGTCAACGATTACCGAGGCTACCGTGAATACGTCAGCAACTACGGTGGCTGCCACCTGCGGACAGAGTAACGGTTCTGTTGATTTGTCGGTGACGGGGGGTAACACACCCTATACCTACAACTGGTCGGGGGGACAAACCACCCAGGATCTGAGCAGTGTGGCTCCCGGAACCTACGACGTTACGGTTACCGACAATAATGGCTGTACCAAAACGCAGTCGGTTACTGTCCAGGATAACACCATAAATATTACCCCATCTGCGGTGACCACCTCCGTGACCAACTGCGTCCCTCCCTTCAATGGAAGTATCAATCTGAGTGTATCGCCCACCAACAGTTATACTTACCTGTGGTCGAACAGCGCCACAACGGAAGACCTTGCGAACGTTGAGGCAGGTACATATACAGTAACTGTTACTTTTGGGGTAACCTGTACCGCCACGGGCGAATACACCGTTGCAGACCAACCCAACAACCCCAACATTTCCAGCACTTTTGTTAATACTACCTGCGATCTGGCAAACGGAAGTGTCAGCATCAGCGTGACTGGAAGTACTACACCATATACCTATTCGTGGTCCAATGGCGCCACAACGCAGAATTTGTCAGGCGTTCTGGCAGGTACGTACGACCTCACCGTCACTGGAGCCAACGGTTGTACAGATACCGAGTCGGTCACGGTTTCAAACAATAACCCGCCAATTACCATTAACACCAACTCCACCGCCAATACCAATTGTAACGGAACCGGTAACGGCAGCGCCACCCTTTCCATCACTCCCCCCGGAAGCTACACCTTCCTCTGGTCGAATAATGCCACCACGCAAAACCAGAGCGGACTGCTACCGGGTACATATACAGTAACTGTAACGGGACAAGGATCCTGCTCCGAAACAGCAGAGGTAACGGTGAATGACAACCCGAATAATCCGGTGCTGTCGTTCACAACCGTTCAGAGTACCTGTGATTTACCCAACGGATCTATCAACGTATCGGTATCAGGTGGTACAACACCGTACACCTACACCTGGTCGAACAACGAAACCACACAGGACCTGAGCAATATTCTGGCCGGTGATTACGATGTAACTGTGACCGGTGCCAATGGCTGTACCGATACTGAAACGATCAACGTGGGTAATAACAACCCGCCAATTTCTGTTTCTGCCAACGTGTTGCCCAATACGGTTTGCAGCGGAAATTTCAATGGCTCCATCACCACGACAGTTTCTCCTTCAGGGTCATATACTTTTGAATGGTCCAACGGCGCAACAACCCAGAGTCTTTCCAATCTGCCGGCCGATACCTACACGGTGACTGTAACCGGACAGGGAAGTTGCTCGGCCACCGCCGAATTTACCGTTCCTGAAAACGCCAATGTTCCATTTGTGAACTACAGCACCACAAACTCTACCTGCGAACTTGCCAACGGCAACGCAAACGTGTCGGTGACCGGCAGTGTGGCGCCTTTCACGTTCCTCTGGTCTAATGGTGCCACCACACAAAATCTTGTCAATGTGGTACCCGGAACCTATACGCTGATTGTCACAGGCGCCAACGGCTGTACAGCTGAGGAAACCATCGAAATCAACAACATCAATCCGCCCATTTCTCTGTCAGCATCTCTTACTGACAACACGCTCTGTGGCTCAAACGGAAACGGCGCCATCAATCTGACTGTTTCACCCCCGAACAGTAACTACACTTACTCCTGGTCCAATAACGCTACCACACAGGATCTGAGCAATCTGCCCCCGGGATCATACGAAGTGACGGTGAGTGCAGGAGGTGCCTGTACTGAAACAGCTGTTTATGTCATCAATGACAATCCAAACGACCCGGACCTGACTTTCACCCAGCTGGATGCCAACTGCGGCCTGAACAACGGAAGCATCAACCTGTCTGTCACAGGTGGTACAACACCTTATACATATATCTGGTCGAATGGAGCTACTACCCAGGACCTGAACAATATCCCGGGTGATATCTATTCGGTTACGGTGACAAGCCCCAATGGTTGCAGCAACGAGGTGGGCATCGTTGTCAATGACAACGTAATACCTGTCAGTATTGACGGAAACTCGGCCGGAATAACATCGTGCATCAGCAACAACGGTTTTGTTTCAATCAGTATCACACCTGGCAATGCGGTTGTAACCTGGGAAAACGGTTCCAGTGCACTTACCAGAAACAATCTGGCACCGGGCACCTATTCGGTCACCGTAAGTGCTGGCGGCACCTGCACTGAAACAATGACATTCGAACTGTACGACGAGCGGGAATATCCAACCACTACCGCCGACGTAACAGCGGGCTACTGCAATATTCCCAATGGCTCCATTGATCTGATTGTTGACGGCGGTGTGCCTCCCTACACGTACAAGTGGTCGAACAACGCCACCACGCAGGATCTGAACAATCTGGGCCCCAACTCCTACACGGTCACTGTCACATCTTCTCTCGGATGCACAACGGTGGCTACCTACGATGTGCCCAATAATCCGGTTCCTATTCAGATCAGCGGCTTTGTACTCGACAATCTTTCCTGCAACCCGCCATACAGCGGAGGAATTGATATCGAAATCTCGCCCGATGACTATATTTACACCTACAGATGGTCGAACAACTCCACAGCCTCCGATCTGGTAGCCATCGCTCCGGGCACCTATACGGTGACGGTAACCCTCGGTCCCGGATGTCAGGCTGTTGAAACATTCACCGTTGAAAATGCTGCCGTAGCCCCCAACCCGTCGGCTGCGGGTATTCCCGCGACCTGCGGACTTGGCAACGGCGGTGTAAATCTCTCTGTGAGTGGCGCTACTCCGCCATACACATACAAGTGGAGCAATACAGCTACCACCGAAGATTTGTCTGGCGTAACTCCCGGTACTTACTCGGTTACGGTCACCGATTTCTTCGGCTGTACCGCCACCACCTCGGCTGTTGTAACGAACAATAATATACCCATCAATATATCTGTTGCTTCAACAGACAACACCTCCTGTGCAAGTCCGAACGGTGCGCTCGATATCACCGTTGCACCAGCAGGCAGCGGCTACAACTTCCTGTGGTCAAATGCCGCAACCACTGAAGATCTGACCGGTTTGACGCCCGGTAACTACAGCGTGACCGTAAGTGCCGGAACCAGCTGCTCTGCCAGCGCCAACTTCACCGTGAACAACAATATCACTGCTCCGGCAATCGGAGTTGCGATTACCCCGGCTATTTGTACCAATCCCAATGGCGGTATTGACCTGACAATATCCGGCGCTCCGGGCCCATATGTTTTCGTCTGGTCCAATGCAGCCACCTCGGAAGACCTGACCGGTATTCTCCCGGGAAACTACACAGTAACCGTTACTGCTGCCAATGGCTGCAAGTCCGACTCTATTCTGGTTGTACCCAATAACAGTTCCACTTTCAGTTTGTCGGGCAACGCACAGCCTCTTACCAACTGCGCCTCCAACAACGGCTCTGTTGACCTGGTGGTAACTCCTGCCGGACCATACACTTATCTGTGGAACAACAGTGCAACAACAGAGGATATCTCCTCCCTGCCCGATGGCATTTACTCTGTGACTGTGACAGAAACGGGAACCTGCGCGGCGTCCATCTCATTCGTCGTAGCAGACAACAGGAGCTACCCGACACTCAACCAGAGTATCAGTGCAGAGCTCTGCAATCTGCAGGACGGAGGAGTCAATCTCTCCGTCAGCGGCGGAACTCTCCCTTATACATTTGACTGGACCGGAGGTTATACAACGGAAGATCTGAACAATATCTCCAACGGTACTTACGCCGTCACCGTTTCTACTTCCAATAACTGTACTGCTACAGCTGTTGCGGTTGTCCCGGACAACGACGTTACCTTCTCTGTTACAGGTGCTCCGGCCAATGTTACTTCCTGTGTTACCATCAACGGCGGAGTGGATATCACTGTTTCTCCGGCAGATCCGGGCAACGGACTCACTTATACCTACAAGTGGTCCAATAACTCTACAACACAGGATCTGCAGAATATTCTCGCAGGTCAGTATGCTGTGACTGTCAGTGCCGGCGGAACATGTACTGCCACTGCAGCCTATTCGGTTCTGAATGATACGGATGCTCCCAATATCTCAGGTGCTGTGCAACTGGCGCTGTGCGGACAAGCCAGCGGCGGTGTTGACTTGTCTGCCAACGGTGGTCAGGCCCCTTACACGTATATATGGTCAACCGGTGCTACTACCCAGGACCTGTCGGGAGTGCCTCCCGGCAATTTCCAGGTTACAGTAACAGGTGCCAACGGATGTGCCAATTCAGATGATTTTGATATTCTGGAAAATGTGGTGATTCCCGGTGTTTCCGGATCAACAGTTTCCAATACCTCCTGCGTTTCCAACAATGGCGGTGTAACTATCAATGTTTCTCCACAGACGCTTACCTATACTTACCTGTGGAACAACAGTCAAACCACACAAAATCTGCAGGGCATCCCCGGTGGCAGTTACTCTGTAACGGTCAGCGCCGGAGGTTCGTGCATAGGTACCGCTTCATTTAATGTACCCAACGACATTGTAGTGGTTTCACTGAGCGGGTCACCTGCTCCGGTTGCCTGCTTTGGTCAGGCTACCGGCTCGGTCAATCTGAATGTCAATTCAGGTACCGCTCCGTTCAACTACAACTGGCAGCCTTTTGCCGGCAACGTGGAGGACCTGAGCAACCTGACTGCCGGCACTTACAGAGTCACAGTAACCGATGCAAACGGATGCTCCGCAACTTCAACTTTTGTAGTTCAGCAACCGGCTTCAGCGGTACAGATTTCATGCCAGCTCGTGAATGATGTTTCCACACCCACATCAACAGACGGCAAGGGCGCTGTAAACATCGCAGGTGGCACGCCACCCTATCTGGTTGACTGGACGCCGGGTGGACTGCAAGGCAATGTTGTACCCGGTGTTTTCAATATCAATAACCTGGCCCAGGGCACCTATGACGTGGATGTAACAGACGCAAACGGATGTCCGGCCAACTGTTCGTTCAACATCGGACTTGTGCCATGTGTTACTGCAGTAGGTACGTTGTCGGGCAATCTGGTAACTACCTGCGGTGAGGATGGCTGTGTAACGGCTGTTTATAACGCTGCCGGACAGTTCCTCGATCCGAATGATGCGCTTCAGTTCATTCTTCACGAGGGCAGCGGAACCCAGATTGTCAATGAAATTGCCCGGAGCAGTTCCCCGACTTTCTGTTTCAACAATGCTACCATGCAGTATGGAACTACTTACTATATCTCCGCTGTCGCCGGTAATGCAACTCCGGGGGGCGATGTCATTCTGAATGCATACTGCACAGTGATTTCAGCTGCCAACCCGGTGATCTTCTACGCCAAACCGGTAGCATCCATAGCATTCCCCGCTCCGCTCAACTGCGAACAAAAGGAGATCAATCTGATTGGCAGTCCGAACCTTCAGGGCGCAAGCTACCAGTGGAGCACTACCAATGGTCTGTTCTCTGGCAGCGTCAATCTGGTAAATACGAAAGTCAGAAAGGCTGGTGTCTATACCATGATTATTACTGTCAATGGCTGTAAAGACACAACAAGCACTACTGTAGTTGATATCAGCAACAATCCGATTGCTACCATATCGGCCACACCCGACGACCTGCTCGATTGTGTGATTGACAAGATTACGCTTCAGGGTACCGCTGAAGGCACGGTCAATGCGAACCTGGTTTGGTACAGCGGAGGAAACACCTATGTGCCGGGTACAACACTGGAAATCAATGATCCGGGCGTGTATCAGTTCATCATTCGCGATACACTCACTCAGTGCGCAGATACAGCTCAAATTGTCATTAACCAGAATCTGCAGTATCCACCTCTGTTCATCAACCCGCATGGAGCGCTGACTTGTGCTGTCACCTCAGCTGTACTCACCGGTGGATCTCCTTTCCCGGGTATTCAGTTCAGGTGGGCATCCGTTGTTGGTTCCGACACCACCATTATCGGCAATGGCAGTTCTCTGTCGGTTTCAGCCCCGGGTACTTATCTGATTATCGGTGTTGATCCGGCTAACCAGTGTACCAATAACCTGTCCACGACAGTCACAGAAAACAGGGTACTGCCCGTAGCGGAAGCCGGCAATCCATTCAGCATGAAATGTTACGGAGATGTAGCATCTCTGAGCGGTTCAGCTGTAACCGGTTCGGGGGCAGCTGCCTACTCCTGGACAACCAACAACGGCGCTCTTTTGACAGGCGTTAATACGGCAACACCTTCCATCAGCAAGCCGGGTGTATATCAGGTGCTGGTCACCGATCCGGCCAATGGCTGTACTGATACCGATCAGGTGCTGATCTCGCCCATTGACCCGACAGCATCCCTGGCAATATCACAGCCTCCCTGCTTCGGAAATAAAGGAGCCATCGTGGTGGAGGATGTTGTGGGCGGACGTCCGCCACTCACCTTCACACTCACCGGTGGTGTGCCACCTGCCCAGAATGCCGTCTTTAACCTGCTCCCGGGTGCCTATACCATTGTGGTGGAAGATGCCGAAGGATGCAGCGCAACACTTTCTGCGGTAATTGAAGAACCGGAAGAACTTGTCATTACGCTCACTCCGGAAGCAGTTATCGAAATCGGTGATTCCTACCAGATTGTTGCCCAGGTGAACGTGCCTGTCAGCGAACTGCAGTCTGTACTCTGGACACCATCCACCGGCCTCAGCTGCGACACCTGTCTGACGCTTGTAGCTACTCCCCAGATATCTACTCAGTACAAAGTGGAGGTAAAAACGGAAGTAGGCTGCCGCGACGATGCGACGCTCAGACTGCTTGTTGACCGTTCGGTGGATGTGTATATCCCGAACGTTTTCTCACCGGATGGCGATGGCGACAATGACTTCTTCACGATATTCGCAGAGCAGAAAAAAGTGACCAAAATTCACTCCCTGCAGGTCTATTCGCGCTGGGGTGAACTGTTGTGGGAACGCTTTGATTTTGATCCGAATATCCCGAACATTGGCTGGGATGGCAAACACCGCGGTCAGGACATGAACCCGGGCGTTTATGTCTATCAGGCAGAAATCGAGTTTATTGACGGTAGAAAGGAAATCTTCAAGGGAGATGTTACAATTGTAAGGTAACCGCCCTTCAGGGTATCGAAAAAGCGGGTCGTTCTCCGGTAACCGGAGCGACCCGCTTTCTTTTTATCCGGCCATTAAACCGGAAGTGTCTCCTGTCATATCAGGTTAATCAGCCCCATTGTTCTCCTTACGCTTTGTTCCAGTGCTGTCCAGTCGCAGCGCTCGATGATATCCGCTGTTATCAGTTTGCTACCCATACCGACACAGGTGGCACCTGCCTGAAACCAGGCTTTCAGACTTTCCTCATCGGGGGTGACACCGCCGGATATCATGGCGCGCGTCCAGGGGCAAGGTGCCAGATGAGCCTTCAGAAAAGCGGGGCCCAGGACATCCCCCGGGGTTATTTTAACCAGTTCGCATCCCGTCTCCTCGGCAATACCGATCTCCGAACTGGTTGACACGCCCGGTATGACAGCCACTTTCCGCCGGTTACAGGTACTTATCACATCTGTCCTCAACAGCGGAGTTACTACAAAGTCAGCCCCCATCTGTATGTACAGGGCCGCAGTGCCGGCATCCTGCACGGAGCCAACTCCCAGCAACATGCCGGGCAGTTCCTTCCACAATTGCTTTCTCAGTGAGGCAAAAACCTCGTGTGCAAATGGTCCCCTGTTGGTAAATTCAATCACCCGGGCTCCGCCGCGGTAACAAGCAGCGGCGATCTCAAATGCGATACCTGCATCCGGATGATAAAACAAGGGTATGAGACGTCCTTCTGTGAGGGATTGAAGTACCTTCAAGCGGTCCATGGCGGTGCTTTTTTGATTCTATTTGCCTGTACTGGTCAGGTACCTTGCCTGTCCCACCCAGTCTTCCTGAAACAGTTTTCCGGGGCTCATCCCGAGGGCGCGCGCGAAGGAAATCACCGCGTCGTCATCCCACTGACTGATTTGTTCGAAGGTGAATACACCGAGCGACATGAGTTTCTGCTCTGCAACAGGAGTAATTCCTCTGATTACCTTGAGATCATCCGAATTCTCCGGATGCGCTCTCCCACCCTTGCGTGTGCGCGATGTATTTTTCTCCGCAAGTGCGGCCACCCGCACCAGTTCGCGTTGCAGACCCTCGGCTTCCGCTCTCGCCGCCGACAAACGTTCGGCAAGTATATCGCGCTCCATTTCAAGCGTCCTGGACGTTCGCTCGTATTCTGTCAGTCGCTGCTGCATGGCGCGATAATCATTGTAAAAATTATCCCATTCATCCAGTTCTTCTCTGGCTTTTTCCAGTTGAATGGTCAGGTCCGTATTGCGGATTCGCAGGGTGTCGGTCAGCGCATCGAGTGCCTCCAGTTTTTCCGAGAGAACGGCAACCCTGGCTTCCGCCCTTTCCGCCCTTTCAAGAATATCCGGATTCACGGCCTCTACAGCCTCATTTTCATCCTCCAGTTGCTGAATATGAAGCTGCAAATGACTTAGCTCGAGTGAAACCCGCTTGAAGTCGGCCTCGCGCAAGTCATGCTGATGTTTGATATGTGTGTACAGGCGGGCGAGTGTATTTTTTTCCTGTTCAATCTGCCTGAGTGAAGACCTGACGCGCTTCTCTGCAGTGGCCGCGCGCACCGTCCAACCCAACAGGATGCCAGCCGCTGTGAACACAGCCCACAACAGCCAAAAGAATGTATCATCCTGCAAAAGGTCGTTCATTTGAGTTCTTCAATAAATATTAATCAATGGCAGCAAAAAACAAGCCATTTTTAATTTGTCGGGAGCATCCCGGACTTGCTACCGATTTCAGTAGAAAACAGCGTTGGCCATAATCAGTTTCCCCTGCTGCCAGAAACTTCTGAAAAGCGGGTTGTCAATAAAATATACCGCATCTCCGTAGCCCGATTTCTTTACTGTCACAACGGGGGTGTCTTTCAGCGCAGGCTTCACCCTGCTGCCAATAAATCCGTATGACTGATAGTTCTGGTCGAGCCAGACCGGGGCTTCCGCCACGGCCGGAGCTTCATACAGGTCGCTTCCGGTCTTCAGTGAGTAGTAAACATTGCCAAACCCGTACCCGAGCGGATTGGTATTGTCAACGCGGGCGCGCACAATGGCACCCGGCAGGCCATCGCTGATTCCGGCGCGCTGTCTGTCAGCCAGCGCCTTCCTGTTCCAGGACGAATCGCGCGGGGGGAGCGACCGGGCGTCCAGACTGAATCCGTCCATGTCGGAGAACGCTCTTATGGCACCATCTGTTGCGATCAGACGACCACCATTTTTCACCCACGACCGGATCGCCTCCTTCTGTCCCGGGTTGAGTGAATATCGTCCGTCGGGGAAAACAAGGGTTGTATAGCGGTACAGATTCATCCTTCCAATCTGATCCAGGTGTACAGGAGTAAAAGGATACCCGGTTTCCTGTTCAAAAAAGTACCAGATGTATCCGTAGGAATTGTCGTCGGTATCGTCGCAGTAAACCACTGCAATTTCAGGTTTGGTGATCAGCCTGAACATATCAGAGCCGAGATCCCCTCCCTTCGAGGACATGCCGGAAAAAATGGGGTGCAGGGTGACGTTGGTTTCCTGAGCCGCAGCCCGTACCATATCATCGAGTTCGTTCTGGATCTGTTTGTTATCGCCTCTGTTTATCACATAGGCACCCGGAGCAAACTGCTGATCGGCAATGTCGAATTTTTGCGTGGCCGTACGAATCCTTACTCCCTTCTGCAATAAAATGGCCACAAACTTTGCCTCCGCCATGGACCGGCGGTGGATACACCAGGAATACGTCGGGGCAGCGAGCTTTATTTCCGGTACCTTGTAGGGCTGAAATCCCTTTTTTGGCTCTATGCGTTCTTTCAGGGCATAAGCGTCAAGACCATGTGCAAATATCAGCGACCATGCTGTGATATCGTAGGTAGACGAGTCGGAAAGTACGGGTTCCGGCTCCAGCAGGGCCTGAAGCAGGGTGGAATGTGGCTGATAGGCACTGATCACGATATCGTTGGGATTGACAGACACGCTCGTCTCACTGCCCGATGTATAGTCATAAGCCCTGATTCCGCTGTATCCGGCTCCAACACGCCCGTAGCGGATGTGATGGCGGTCGAGCAGTGCACAGAAGTCATTGATCTTGTTCGGGTCGTTTGTTTCCCGGATAACATACCCCTTGTACTTGCCCTGCGGCTGTGTGGCCGATTTCCTGTAGTAGTCGCTAAACCGGCTGACAAGCTCGCCAGCGTACTTGCTGCTCACTTCGATGGTTGACATACAGGTAGTGTAATGGTGCAAAATACGGTCGCTCAGTTTCAGTGTATCCCCATTGTCGGTAATAACCGCTCTTCCTCCACGCGGTCCGCCGGCCTGCTCGTAAGTCATGCCAATCGCTCCGTTGAAAGTCGGATATGTATCGCCGTAGGACGGATAGAACAGGTCGAAAACTTCTTTGGTAAAGTAAAGCCAGCCCTTTTCGTCGAAATAACGGGCGTGATTCTTTCCGATTTCGGCCTGAAAATCGCGCTGCCACGGGGTTACATACTCATGTACGGGTTCGGCTGCAGGCGCAAAGAAATAGGGATCATTGATACTCTGCTCATGCACATCCGGATGCACATGTGGCAGCCACTGGTGATAAACAGCCAGTCTCTGACGGGTTTCTGCCTGCGTCGCCCAGGCCCAGTCGCGGTTCAGGTCGTAGTAATAATGGTTGGGCCTTCCTCCCGGCCAGGGCTCCCTGTGCTCACGGGCTTCCTGACGCGGATTGGGGTTCTTGTTGCTCGCCATCCGGTTCCAGTGCGTATACCTGTCGTAGCCATCGGGATTTACGGATGGATCTATAATAACCACAGTATTTTTAAGGTATTCCCGGATTTTTTCATTCTGTCCGGTAGCCAGATCGTATGCGAGCAGCATACTCGACTCTGAACCGGGTGCTTCATTGCCGTGAACACTCATACTTATCCATACAATGGCCGGCTGATTCGGTGCCGGATCTCCTTCGGCCATTCCTGCCAGCCGCAGGTTGTTCAGTCTGATGTCCTCCAGTCGCGCCATGTTTTCCTGACTCGATATAATAGCTATCTGAAGAGGCCGGTCCTCGTTCGTCAGTCCGTACCGCACCAGCTTCATCGTGGCAGGAGTTGCGTTGGCCAGATAAACGAAGTAGTCGTTCAGCATATGATGCGGCGTGAACTTGTCGCCTACCCTGTGCGGAAGAAACTGGTTGGGCGATTTGACCTGCTGCCCGTGCACCACTGAAACACACAAAAGCAGGAAATGGACTAAAGCGAATCGGAGTGATTTCATCTGAAAGCCGTTTTAGGCAGATGTGAACAAAAAACAACGCAGTATTGGCGCAAAAATGCGAAAAATTCGCGAATAAAGTTTCAACTTGCCGATTAACTCCGATTTGTGACAAACATTCCGAACAATGACGGTATTTTTGCCCTTTCAAAGATAACACTTCCGTCAATGAGCAATTCCATTCTCTCCGAACGCGTACTGCAACTCGCCGAATCAGAAACACTCAAAATGGCACGGATGGCCCGCGAACTGCGCGCTCAGGGCCACGATGTTATCAGTCTGAGCCTCGGGGAACCGGACTTCGACACACCTGATCATATCAAGGAGGCCGCCTTTCAGGCACTGAAAGACGGTTACACCAAATATACGCCTGTTGCAGGACTGGCCGAGCTGACCAAAGCTATTTCCGACAAGTTCAAGCGGGATAATAATCTGGAGTACAGGCCTGATCAGATTGTCGTCAGCAATGGCGCCAAGCAGACGATTTACAACCTCTGTCAGGCTCTGCTGAATCCCGGCGACGAGGCAGTGCTGTTCTCTCCTTACTGGGTATCCTACTACGAAATTGTCAAACTTTCGGAAGGGGTGCCCGTATGCGTGTACGCCGGTGTGGATCAGGATTTCAAGCCAACTCCGCAGCAACTCGATGAAGCAATAACGGACAAAACGAAATTTGTTCTCTTCTCCTCTCCCTGCAATCCTACCGGGACGGTGTTCACCCGCGACGAGCTGGAAGCATATGCCAACGTGATCGCCCGCCACGAGCATGTCATCGTCATCAGCGATGAAATTTACGAGTATATCAACTTTACACACGAGCACGTCAGTATAGGCTCTTTCCCGCAGGTAAAAGAGCGTACTGTTACAGTGAACGGTTTTGCCAAGGGTTTTGCAATGACCGGATGGCGACTGGGTTACATGGGTGCGCCCAAATTCATCGCCGATGCCTGCTCCAAAATTCAGGGACAGGTAACGAGCGGAGCAGCGTCTTTCGGACAAAAAGCCGGCGCTGTGGCACTTGCAGCCAGTCTGGAACCCACTTATGCCATGCGCGAAGCTTTCCGCGAACGCCGTGATATCGTCATTTCCATGATTCAGGAAATTCCCGGCATAAAAACCAATAACCCCGACGGCGCTTTCTATATTTTCCCCGATATCAGTGCATATTTTGGCAAAACGGACGGACATACCACCATCCGCAATGCCGATGATTTCTGCGATTATGTCATGATGACCGCTTATGTGGGTCTGGTTTCAGGTTCCGCATTCGGCGACCCGAACTGCTTCCGACTGAGTTATGCCGCCTCGGAAGAGCAACTCCGCGAAGCAGTCAGACGTATCAAGGATGTACTTTCCCGACTTCACTGATTATTAAAAACCAATAAAAATCGCTTCCGATGAAAAAAATCTCGTTACTCCTGCCGCTGTTATTTCTGCTTCAACATGGCTCTGCCCAGACTGATACCAAACCTGCAGTCACCGACTTCAGCAGTTATGGCGGTAAAGTCAGCGTAGGCATTTCAATTCTCGATGGTATCGGTGTACCTGCCCGACTGTACCGAGACAATTCCGTTTTTGAACTGGGCGCCTACTCCGCAGGAATTCTGCTCGAAGATTTTAACCCTGATAACAGTCCGGTAATTGTATCGGCTCCCATGTTCGGCGCAGGTTATTCCTACTTCGGCAACAAGTTCGTGAAAGCTAAAAAGAAGCGCAACAAGATCAAGTCGCACGGCATTGCCCTTCGTGTAAATCAAATTGTGGGTCAGTACAGAACCACAGTACCGTCGCTCTCCTGGGCGCAGGAAATATTCAGGGAAGGCCGCACGAACCGTTCATTCCTGTTTGAACTGGGTATTCAGTACGGCTTCCCCAACTATAATTACAATGGTTCGGTTCCCGACAGTTCTGTCGGTATCCGCCTGCGTTGTCAGTGGAATTTATTCCTGAAATAAACAGGCTATCCTTTTATAAAAGGAAATACTCTGCCAACACCTTCGATATTAACAAAATATATACCTTTCTGTAAATCAGAAAGGTATATATTTTTTAGCCTGCTGTCAATCTTGCCTGTCAGTACTGTCCGCCCCGTGGCATCGGCAATTGAAAACCGGGTATCGCCGGGCAAATCATCACAGTCAATCACGATGAACGAGGCAACCGGATTCGGAAAAACGGATACATTGAAACGCTCAGCTTGCTTTACCGATGTCTGTTGTTCGGGTACGTAAGCTCTTATTGTATTTCGGCCTGCAGCTACGGCAATACCGTTTGAGGCGAAACAAACCCCGGAGGTATTGGTATTGGGCAAATAATCCGACCATAACAAATTGAGCGCCAGATCGAAGGCATAGACATAATCTTCTCCGTTCGTGGCAAAAATGAGATTATTGGCAGTTGCAGAGAGTCTGGGTGAATAAAATCCTCCCTGTGTTATGGAAGGAGAGGTATTCAGTATACTGCCACTTTGCGGGTCCAGTCTGACAATTCCTCCATCCGATGGTGCATAGATGGAGCCATCGGCCCCCATAGTCATCAGACTGAATGATGAATTCCCATAAATTTCTGTCTGCCAAAGCAAGGTTAACTGTATGCCATCATCTGCAAAGGCTGCTATATTGTCCTGCGTGAGTTGTACATACACCACTCCGTCGTTTCCGACCATCAGTGCCGACTGCGGTACGTTCCCGCCAGGCTGAAGATCCTTTACTATGTGTCTGTATTTTTTAGCGCCGGTGGCCAGATTTATTGCCCATACATAGGACACACCGCCACTTTGCTCAAGGGTATAACCAGTGTTATTGTCGTTATTTATGGCCATTTCGCCACTACCAGACGCCATCGGGACGGTCACCGTCTGCCATATTTTAGCACCGGTTACCGGATTGATTTTGAAGGTTTTCTGAAATCCGCCTATATACATGTCTCCGGCAGCATCAAATACGGCTGTCTCGCTGATATATGGCGCTACAGTCACATCCGACTTCCACAATCTTGTACCGTCGGCGACATTAAGGGCAAAAAGACTGTCGTTTTGCGTTTCCCGGTGGTTTACAACGAAAACACGACCATCGTGAAGACCAACCGGCAGTGAGCGCCCCGTAAGATTGGTCACGTCCACACTCCATAGCAGATTACCTGAAGTCAGCTCATAACATTCCACCGGTGCATAGTTCTGACCCAGAAATCTCATCGTGACAAGATAGTCACCCTCGATAAACAATGGAGTTCCGAAAAATCCGGGAGAGGTTACCTGCCAGAGAACGGAATCGCTGGCGGGGCCCGCCACGCTGGTATAGCCGTTTCTCTGGCTGTTTGCACCACCGTTATTCCAGCCTGTGGTCTGGGCTTTAATTTCTGCCGAATACATCAGCAGCATTGTCAGTACAGTGAGTAATTTGTTCATTTTGTGAAATATGGTTTGAAAATGGCAGGACTATTTAGAAGCATATCAATGCCCAAACCCCGTCAGCGGGCCCATTTCACCGCGCAGTTTTCCAAACTGCGCCTTTAATCCGAAACCTCCGCCGGCGTTGTAGTACAGTATCCGAATACTGTGCCACCCCTTCTGCAGGTTGGCGATACCGGATTTCTTTTCCATACCGTGATCGCCCTCGTTGTCCACAATGAGTTCGTTGTCGAGGTACAACCGGGATCCGTCATCGGATTCCAGCGAAAACTGGTATCCAGCCGTTTGCGGAATATTGATAAAGCCCTTCCAGATCATACCGCACTTGCCGTTACAAAGGGTATCGAGTGAAATCTCGTTCACTACGGCTGTCTTTTCAATGGTTCCTTTCTGTATGGAAGTGGTAGAGTACTTGTCGTTCACCGTGGTCACGCGCATGTTGAGCCCCCGCTCGGGCGCGCGGAACATCTCCATAGATGACATCAGCGGGTAGGTAAATACCTCAGCCGATACCTCGTCGCTGGCAATACAACCAGACTTGAATGCTCTGGCCCGAATGGAACAGGCTGAATCGGGCCGTATTCCCTTCGAATAAACGGGTGATTTTTCATCGGGAAAAGTACCATCGGTGGTATACCGTAGTGTGACACCGGGTGTTTTGCAGGTCAGTGTAACAAAGGGCTTTACGGTAACAGGGTCGTAATCGGTCGTGATAGCCGGTTTTGAGATAAAATCGGGTACGCCGGTAATTTTTACCACCCAGGCATAGCCGGTTTTAATTTTGTTCGGATCGTACTCCGGCAGCTGAATGACAACATTTCCATCGGCCCGGGTCATCTGCAATTTTTGTCCGGTAGCCAGCAGGGTGGCAGCGGCATTTTCAGGAAGCTGCAGTCCTTTCACAGTGATTTTTCTGTTCGACGGCCAGGTCGGGAATATGGCACACAGTGATTTCGACTGTTCATTCCATGTAAAAAACAGCTCTTTCACCGCAAATCCGGGATCGGGATCAACGGTTTGTTTCAGCAGGGCATCGCCACCCGTCTTCCAGCCTTCCTCCTGCGCTGCCTTCCAGTCGCGCCGACCTTCGCTCCACTGACTGGCTGTCCGCCAGCGGCGGGTGCCGTAGATAGCCTCGCCATTTACCTTGAGCCACTGGCCGATTTCGAGCAGGCGATCCTGCATGATTGGCGGTATATTGCCGTGCTCGTCGGGACCAATGTCGAGCAGGAAATTACCCCCTCTGGAAACCTTGTCAATCAGGTGGAGAACCAGTGACTGCGTGGAATTGTAGTCCCAGGCATCTTCGGCCCGGTTATAGCCGTAAGAGAAGCCCATTCCGCGGCTCTCTTCCCAGGGATGATCCTCGAAGTCCAGGTCAGGCTGATATTCGGGGGTATAAATACCGGAATGATGAAACCGCACACCACTACCCCACCGGTCGTTGGCAACCACGCTGTCGCGCACCGGGCTCTCATTGTAGAGCCATGCCAGAAATTCGGGCGACTTCCACTGCCCGGGCGTGGCATCCCAGTCGCCGTCGGACCATATTACCTGGGGTTTATAGCGGTTAATCAGTTCATACAGTTGGGGCATGGCGTGTTCACTGGCATATTTTTCCTTGTTTTCGAGCCAGAGTGGATTAAACCATTCGTACAGAGAGAAATAGAGGCCGGGTCTGACACTTGTTTTGGACAGCGCATCAAAAAGCTCGCCAATCAGATCGCGCCGGGGCCCTACCTTGTCGCTGCTCCAGGGAAAGCCCCAGGTTTCAGAGGCTGTTTCATTGGGCCACAGACAGAATCCGTCGTGGTGTTTGGAAGTGAGTACCACATATCTGGCACCTGCGTCTTCAAACAGACGTGCCCACTCATCGGGCTCGTACAAATCTGCCGTGAAACGCTCTGCCAGGTCGTAGTACGACTTGTCACCAAAGTTGGTCTTGTGATACTGCTTCACCAGACCGCCGTGGTTATTGTTCTCCAGCGAGTGCTGGTACCACTCGGCGTAGGCGCCTTTTTTGGTAAATCCAGGCACTGAATATACCCCCCAGTGGATGAAAATACCGAATTTGGCATCCTGCCACCATGCTGGCACCGGACGGGCATCGAGGGACTCCCAGTCGGTGGTGTAGGCCGGTTTCTGGGCGCTTGAATGAACAATGAACAGGGAAACAAAGAGGGCAGAGAGGGAAATCAGGCGCATACAAGTGAGTTTGAATGCGCAAGTTTACTTCAATCTGATGAAAAATAAGCAACAGGTTTTAAAAGAGCGTGAACACGACGCGCAGAAGTGACTATTTCCTGAGCGAGGCTGCTTCATCCAGCGTCTTTTTGACCTCATCGAAGGTAAATGGCTCGATATTGTTGCCCCACGATTGTCCGATATAGTTCAGCAGGTTGGTCACCTGAATTTCGTTCAGCCCCGGCATACCGGCCATTTTTTCTGCGTAGGTTACCCCGTTCACAACGATGGTATCCTGCAGCCCGTAGCGAACTATCAGCGGCAGCTGCGCCCGGTTAGTTGTCAGATAATCAGAATTCGCCAGGGGCGGAATCAGGGCGCCGAGTCCTTTGCCATCGTCGAGATGACAATTGGCACAGTAGGAGGCATAGACGCGCTGACCACTCTCGTGCGTGCCCGTGCAGCGCGCGAGCGCAAGCAGGGTAAATATCAGGATAAAGGGGATTTTTTTCATTGTCAGATCAGTTCTCCGATGTGTACACGTATGTTGTGAGCAATCTTGCCGAGCGGAAGGTCGTTTTCATCCCCACCGAAAGGCTCCTCGATTTCTTCTGCAATAAGCTCCAGACTGGCCAGCACGTAGAAGATAAATACAACGATGGGAACAACCAGATAACCCAGGCTGAAAACAAAACCGAACGGCAGGGTTACCACGTACACGAAGATGAATTTCTTGATGAAGCTGCTGTAGGAAAATGGAATCGGGGTGTTCTTTATCCGTTCACAGGCCCCGCAAATATCGGTGAACGACTGGAGCTCGGGATTCAGAAACAGCCAGTCGGCATCAGTAAGCACGCCTGACTTTCTAAGCGCAGCAACCCGGCCAATCAGTTGCATGGCCACTTGATTGGGTATATGCCTTGACTTGTCGAGATGAGCTTCCACTTCATCGGGCAGGTTGTCAAAGAGGGCAATACGGGTATCTTCAGCGCCCAGATGATATTTGAGTACCTGTGCATAGGCCGGGATAGTCCTTCTGAAAAAAATCCGGTCCGGATGATCAGCCGGCAGCAATGCCGATAGTTTGATTGCCAGATTGCGGCTGTTGTTAACGAGAGAGCCCCATAGTTTGCGGCCCTCCCACCAGCGCTCGTATGCTGTATTGGTTCTGAAAACCAGCGCGAATGAAATAACAAAACCGAGCAAGGTGTGCATGACCGTCACATTCTTCACGTGACTGTTTTCGCTGAGTTTCCAGTACTCGATCTCCAGCCATGCAACGCCCCAGGAATATATTGCCATGACACCCAGTAACGGCAACAGACGCCTGAAGGTATCCGACCGTTGCAGACGAAAAATAAAAACGAACCAGTCTTTGGGGTCGTAGCTGACCATCAGAGTAAATTTGAAGGCAAAATTAGAGAAATCATGTTGGTTATTGGAGAAAATACGCTAACTTTGAAAGAATGAAAACAGAAACTCCCCGGGTATATTTCTCAAATCTTCCAGGCCCTTTCAGGTGAATATCAGGCCTGGAAAGCTCAAATTATTCAGGGGATCGGTACTTGAGCTGCTGTCAAAACTCGAATTGCCTGTTGACAATCAAACCAGAAAGCCTTACCTTTGAATTCAAATACATGCCATGACAGCTTTACCTCAGAATGACCAGACGCAAGCCACCTCAAAAAGCCGCTATATCACCTGGGATCAATTTCAGGAGAAATATCTCTCCCGTGAAGACGGGTACACCTATGAGTGGACCAGCGGGCGCGTCGGAAAAACACGCAACTCAATGGGGCCCCGACAAATTCCTGTTTTTATTAACCTGAACAGCCTATTCAATCACACAGATGTCTGTACCCGTTACTCAGGCTATCTGGTTGCAGAAATTGATCTGAAACTGAGTCCTGAAATACACAGGCGACCCGATTTTTCATGGTTCACTGCTGAGCAGATCAGCATACTGGGCAAAGAAAAGGACGCCATTCAAATACCGCCATTGGTCATCGAAGTTATCTCGCCCGGCGACGAGGCAGTAAGGGTCCTCGACAAGGTTGATTTGTACATGAAGCTCGGTGTAAAAGTGGTTTGGCTGATTTATCCGGAAGCCGGGAAAGTCCAGGTATTTTCAGTCAGCACGCCCGGCCAGACGGCACTTTGTTCGGGAGAAATGATGTGTGATGCATCGCCGGCTCTGCCCGGATTCAGCGTGAAGGCTTCTGATATAGTGTATTGAAACAAAAAGAGCCGCCCTGAAACAGGACGGCCCGGTGGTTTGTCTTCGAAATCCCTGTCTCAGACAGAGAAACTCTCTCCGCACCCGCACGTACGCGAGGCATTCGGGTTATTGAAAGAGAACCCCTTTCCGTTCAGTCCGCCCGAAAACTCGAGGGTGGTATTGAACAGGTAGAGGAAACTCTTCAGGTCGGTTACTACTTTCACGCCATTATCTTCAAAGACCTGATCGTTGGGTTTGGCTTCATTATCGAAGTCCATTTTATACGACAGACCGGAGCAGCCGCCGGAGGTGACACTTACGCGCACGAAGAAATCATCGGCGATGTGTCCCTTTGAACGGATTTCCTGAATTTTGGATTTGGCACTTTCAGCAACGAAAATCACAGCTGATAAATTTACGGGTTAAGCATTGGCGCTTGCCGCAGCGGCATCGGTCAGTTCGGGCAAACCGTTTTTGGTGCGGTAGTCGTTGATAGCTGCCTTGATGGCATCTTCTGCCAGTACAGAGCAGTGAATTTTTACGGGCGGGAGTGCGAGCTCTTCCACGATATCCATGTTGTCTATTCCGGCTGCCTCATCGAGGGTTTTTCCCTTGAGCCATTCGGTAGCGAGCGAGGATGATGCGATAGCGGAGCCACATCCGAAAGTTTTGAATTTGGCATCGCTGATGACGCCGGTCGCTTCATCAACTTCGATCTGCAGGCGCATGACGTCGCCACACTCGGGCGCGCCTACGAGGCCGGTGCCAACATTTTTGGCTTCTTTGTCCAGTGAACCCACATTTCGGGGGTTCTTGAAGTGGTCGAGAACTTTATCAGAGTATGCCATAGTTCTTAGCAGAGGTGTTTGATTCAGTATTTGACGAGGAAGGTTTGCCACCTTCCGAGTTTTGTGAGAGATTTTTTCGTTTAGTGAGCTGCCCACTCGATTTTTGTCAGATCCACTCCCTCCTTGTACATTTCCCAGATGGGCGAAAGTTCACGCATGTGGTTGACACCATCGGTGACCAGTTTGACAGCCATATCCACATCTTCGTCGGTAGTGAAGCGGCCGAGCGAGAAGCGGATGCTGGAGTGTGCCAGATCATCGCCCAGGCCCATGGAGACCAGCACATAAGAAGGCTCGAGAGAGGCTGATGTGCAGGCGGAGCCGGATGAAACGGCGATGTTCTGGTTGAAAGTCATCATGAGACCCTCGCCCTCCACGTGCTTGAAGGAGATATTGGTTACATGGGGCATCCGGCTGTTTTCGTTGCCGTTTACCTTGGTTTCCTCGAGCTGGCAGAGTGTAGCCTGCAGGCGGTCGCGCAGTCTGGAGAGGCGCTCGGCATCCTGATGCATTTCCAGACGGGCCAGTTCAGCTGCTTTGCCGAAGCCGACTATACCCGGAACATTGAGCGTACCGGAGCGCATGCCGCGCTCGTGTCCGCCACCATCCATCTGGGCTGTAACCTTCACACGCGGATTCTTGCGACTTACATACAAGGCGCCCACACCTTTCGGTCCGTACATCTTGTGCGCAGTGAACGACATCAGGTGTACACCTGTTTCGCGCGGGTGCGTAGGAATTTTGCCCACAGCCTGTGTGGCATCAGAGTGAAACAGGACACCGTGCTTTTCACAGAGTTTTGCGATTTCAGCCATTGGCTGAATCACACCCGTTTCATTGTTGGCCCACATAATGGAGATCAGAATAGTTGTAGGCTTGATCGCAGCTTCCAGGTCGGCCAGATTAACGAGACCGTCTTCCTGGACTTTCAGGTAAGTTACCTCTGCTCCGGCCTTCTCCAGGTGTTTGCAGGTATCAAGAACAGCCTTGTGCTCTGTTTCTGCCGTGATGATGTGGTTGCCTTTCTTGGCATACATCTCGAATACACCCTTGATGGCGAGGTTGTTGCTTTCAGTGGCTCCGGATGTAAAAATAATTTCCTTGTCTTCCACATTGAGCAGTTTCGCAATCTGCTCGCGGGAGTAATCCACGGCATCTTCCGCCTCCCATCCGAAATGGTGACTGCGGCTGGCAGCATTTCCGAATTTGTCGTAGAAATAAGGAACCATTGCGTCCACTACACGGGGGTCGCAAGGGGTGGTCGAGTTGTTGTCGAGATATATCAGTCGCCTTTGGCTCATTGTTCTTATTTAGATTGATTCAAGTGCAAAGGTAAACACAGGTGAAAGAAAAAAGTTGATAAAAAAACATGTAATCAAAATAAATTTCAGCTCCTGCAAAAGTGCTGTTTGGATAATCGCTACATTTGCCACAAATGGCGACGGATACATTTTTCGATGAATTTCAGCCTGTCAGCAAGGCTGACTGGCTTTCTCAGGTGGCACGGGACCTGAAGGACCGGCAACCGGACTCCCTTGACTGGCAATCTCCGCTGGGATTCAACATATCTCCGCTGGTACACGCCGACGATTTCGGGGCGGATTTCACCCCGGTTGAGTCGGAACCCAACAACTGGGAGGTTGTGGAGGGAGTATATGCAGCCGATCCGGTAGCTGCCAACAGGGTATCACTGGATGCGCTGGAAGGTGGTGCCGAGGGACTGTCTGTTTACCTGACCAGTCCGCCCGACGGTCAGTTTTTCAGTCAGTTGCTGGATGGCATCTATCCCGACTACATCGGATTGCATTTCACAGGGCCGGGGGCACAGATGAATCCCGGCGCCATTCTGGGTGCCCTCCAGCAGGTCACATCAGCCAGAGGCATAGATTCTCACGCGTTGAGGGGGTCCATAGCATTCAACCCGCTTGCCTTTGAGCGTCCCGACTGGAGATACATGGCAGATCTGATCACTTTTGCCAGCGAGACTTTCCCTCACTTCCGGCTGATTGAGTTGCCGGTTGAGCACAACGGGACTGCAGCCAGTGAACTTTCAGCCATGATTAAAAGGGCAGACACATGCTTCAGGGAGCTTTCAACGAGGGGGATCAGTGTGAAGAGAGTGACAGGGACTATGTCTGTATCCCTGGGAGTCGGAACGAGTTACTTTGCGGAAATTGCGCGTATCAGGGCGCTGAAGATACTTTGGCTGAATCTGATGCAGGTTTGGGAGGCTCCTCTGTTGCTCCCCGAGATATCCGCGACTACATACGCAGGTGCATACACCGATGAACTGTACACCAATATGATCCGGTCGGCCACCATAGCAATGTCTGCAGTGATAGGTGGTGCCGACAGGCTTCAGATTTCTCCGTATGACGAGTTCAGGTCAGAAAAATCGAGCTATCCGCCTGCATTTGGCAAACGGATAGCCCGCAATGTACAGCATTTGCTCAAGATGGAATGTCATCTGAATGAGGTGACCGATCCGTCATCGGGCAGTTATTATATCGAGAAACTGACTACCCTGATTGCGGAGGCTGCCTGGAGCAACAAAGGATGAACCAAATCCGGCATATAATGTCGAAGGGAGGCTGAAACCTGCCTGCGACATTATATACCGGACATAATTTTAAAATCAGTGATGGTGGCCGCCTGGTCCGTGCACGTGACCATGTTCAAGTTCGGCCTGATCGGCTTCACGCAGTGCTTCCACGTGTCCGGAAAAGAAAAGATCAACACCGGCCATTGGATGGTTGAAGTCAAGTTTAACGGTATCCAGGCCTACCCAGGCAACCATACCGGTAAAACGATTTCCATCCTGATCCTGCAGGGGAATCATATTTCCGATTTCAAGCAGTCCGTCGGGAATTGAGCCATCCTGTTCAAAGGTGGACTTTGGCACTTCCACGAGTGCCGTGTCATCATAAACTCCGTAAGCGTCAGCGGCGGGGATGCCGAAAGCAAACTGGTCGCCCACTTTAAGGCCTTCCAGATTGCGCTCAAATTCGGGGAGCATCATACCTACACCGTAGATAAACATGAGGGGTTCGCGACCCTGTGTGGATTCCACCAGTTCGCCTTCTGCGGTTCCTTCCGTCAGGGTATAGTGAACGGAAACCACCTTGTTGGTTTCGATAACCATTTAAGAGATGTTTTCAAACGGCATCTGTACCGTTTGTAGTGAAAAAATAATCACAAAGGTAGGCTAAAAAAAGCAGGCCTGCTCAAATATCGCTCAAAACAGACAGAATTGTTTCCCGATCGCGGGCAAACTTGTCGGGGGCCGCTCCTGCATAAACGGCCATTTCACAATCATCCCATGCGGTAATCAGCTCGCTGACTCTTTCGGCACTCAAGCCTCTGGATGTAAGCTGCCTGTAAACATCTTCGCGATTCAGGCGGGCTACAGGAATGTTCAGGCGGGCGCGCAGGAAAGACTGGAGTGCGCCGAGCAACTCTCCGTAACTGGCTGCCGAGGCTATTTCACTGGTTGAAGGAGTTCTTTCCCCGTGACTGATTTGTACCGGCGTGACTGGAATACCCTGCTCCTTTTTCCTCTTTCTTCTGTAGAGCAGTATCAGAATTATCGCCGACGAGACAGCTAGAAGCACCGCAAGCAGCCATTCAGCTGCCGGGAAACTGTCACTCTTCCCTTCAGGCTCCTCTGTCCGGGAATCAGTCATATCCACCTGTCGGGCATTTTGTCCCTGAGATACAGCTACCCTGACCGGACTTGAAGTGAGTGAACAGTAGCGGTTACTGTCGGGATTGAAGTACACAAGTTGCGGGATAAACTCGTGATCCCCCGCAGCTTTGGGCAACAGCACATACTCCATTTTTCGGGTAAATATTACCTCATCGAGACTCTCGAAGGTTTCCTCTTCCTGTATCGAAGGCTCAAAAACCTCGAAGGCAGGTCCGGCGTATAATTTGGGTTTGCCGAAACGCCGGGCGTCTCCGTTCCCTTTCAGAACGACAGAAAGAGTAATTGCCCCATCGGTTGTGATTGCGGCTGTATCTGTTGAAACCTCCCAGGAGAAAGCTCCTACCCCACCACTAAATCCTTCGGGAGCAGGTTCAGGGAGCGGATTTACACGCAACCTGGCAGGTTCGGATGTGAGCGTGACGGGTTTTACTCCGAAAAATGAATTCTCGTTTTGCAATCCGACCCTTACCTGAGCCTCTCCGATAACCACTTCTCCGGATGACTGAGGGAATAAAGCTTCTTCGTGCAGAACCTTGACGGCATACTTTGTGCCTTTGATAGTCTGGTAATTTACCCTCTGATCAAATCTTTTCCTTTCCCTGGAAAAAAGTCCGTCGAAAGAAGGCAGCGAGATCAGATCTGCTCCTTCGATAGCAACCCGCGTGTAGAGTGTCAGTCGCCAGATCACCTGTTGCCCCGGAAAAGCGGCGGGAGTGCTCAGCTCTCCGGCGATAAACACATCGCCACCGGTTGCGGAAGGCGTTCCGGGACTGCGGAAAGATTTGCGTTCAGTAACCTTTACCCTGACCGGATTCGTACTGATCTGTCGTCCGTTGGCCGTTACGAGTGCCGAACCGATGGTATAATCGCCCGGCTGTCGTGCTTCCAGCGTATAGGTCCACGACTGTTTTACGGATGTTTTGCCGTTGATAATCGAGAAGCCCCTTGACTCTGAAACTCCTCCGGCAGGTTTGAGTTGCCCGAACGAGGGAGGAGAGAACCTTTTCCCTTCAGCGCCTTCCAGTGTAAAAGTGACCGTGAACGGCGTACCCGTTGCCACCTCTTCCGCTTCGATTTCAGTTTTGAAAACAGGATTCTGAGACCACGCGGGCGTAGTTG
The DNA here is from genome assembly GCA_903925535.1 of uncultured Bacteroidota bacterium. GTDB lineage: Bacteria > Bacteroidota > Bacteroidia > Chitinophagales > Saprospiraceae > M3007. Next base: position 25,703 of record CAIYFY010000437.1, read on the forward strand.
CACATACAAACAGGAGGACAAGAATCCGCAGATTTTTCATGCGGAGTAAACGGATAAATAGAGGCAGGTTCCTGCGGACCATATAGAGGGGCCGTATTGAGGAGCTTTTTTACAGACGAATGGTTTTTATTCTCTTTTTGGGATCATCGGGGGGCAAGGTACGGCGATCTTGTGTTCCGTAGAGTTTTGTTTCGCCATCTTTACCGGGTTTTACCAAAATCACAACCGGATCAGTACTGATTTCATGACCGGCGGATTTAAGGACTCCTGCGGGAATTTCGAGCCTGCCGGTATCCAGGGGCATCAATGTGTATTCATACGCAGCGGAGGACACCATTTCACCACCGGAAAGCGTATAGCTTGAACTTTGGCTGCTGCTTGTTGAAGCCCAGCCGGAGGCTTCCCACTCAGGGGGAGTAAATCTGCCGTTTCTGTTGTTCTCGACTTTAAAAGTAACTTTCAGTGATTCCCCTATCCGTAGTTCCGTTTTTGAAACATTTACGGAGCATTCGGGAGTTTTCTGGGCCACAGAGGTTGACACAACCACGGCGAGGCCGGCCAGCATAAGACTGAATTTGCGCATACCAGTGAGATTTTCTTGATTGTTAAACACTTCAACAAACGCCCTGAAAAACACAAGCCGGGCGGTTTTGTTCAACGCGTCCGGCTTGCATTCTAGTATACGATACGGGCATTAGCCTACAGAAATATCAATTACTTCGAACTCCATTGGTCCGGCAGGAGTAGTGACCCTGGCAACATCGCCGCGCACTTTGCCGAGTAGCCCATGTCCGATTGGTGAGCTGACTGATATTTTCATCAGTTTTGGATCAGCTTCACTTTCGGAGACCAGCTTGTAAGTCATTTCTTTGCCGGTTTTCAGATTTTTGATCGTCACATTGGACAGGATAGCCACCTTTGAGTCATCAAGCTGGCTCTCATCAATAATTCTGGCATTGGAGAGCACTGTTTCCAGTTCATTTATTTTCAGTTCGAGCAGACCCTGAGCGTCTTTGGCTGCGTCGTATTCTGCATTTTCGGAAAGATCGCCCTGAGCTCGTGCTTCAGCGATAGCACGGGCTGCTTCCTGGC
>CAIYFY010000438.1 GCA_903925535.1 uncultured Bacteroidota bacterium
ACTTCTCCTCTTTTCCACTGATCGAACTTCGAGTTGTTCGACACCAGCGCAAACTCGAATTGCTCGATGGCGAGTCCGATTTTTTCTGCTGTAATGGTATCCGAACCGAATGCTCTGACAAACTGATCACGATATGTCTTTTTGCCTTTCAGTTTGCTGATTGCGTTTTCGAGACTTTCATTCATTTCGAGTGGATCCTGGATGGGTTTCAGCGCCTGATTCCTCGCATGTGGAGATCGGCCATCCCAAAAGAGGCCGTCTTTGTGCCAGGCCAGGTTAATCAGTGCCATGGCGTGCCTTTTTCCCGGCAATTTTTCCACGCCAATTGAGTATTTCAGGCTGTCCGAAAAAGCATGTTGCTGCCTGTGACAGTCGGCGCACGACATACTGCCGTCTTTTGACAATGCTTTTTCATAAAACAACATTCTGCCCAGTTGTACACCCGCATTGGTGAGTATGTTATCCCCCGGAAAACCGGGATCAGGAAAATTTCTTAAATCGGGCGTGTAAGGCGTTGGATCATATACAGCAGGAATTTCAACAGGATCTTTTTTACAGGCAAAAAGGACGATCAATGCACCTGTCAGAATAAACAAACTCGCGTTTCTCATTAGAAATTACCGTTTAAAATTTGAATTTGAAATAAACTGATCATCAGTCAGACTCTCCAGAAAATACACCAGATCGTCCATTTCACGCTCCGTTAAACCCAAATGCCGGATGAGAGCGCTCCGTTGCGGGTGGTTTTTTCCTCCGGAGTTGTAATGGCGCACGACCTGTTTCAGTGATGAAATGGAACCGTCGTGCATATAGGGCGCCGTCAGCGATACATTTCTCAGCGTGGGTACTTTGAATCGCGCCAGATCCGATGTGTCGCCAGTCAGCCTGTATCTTCCCGGATCAGGGTAAACTTCGTACAAACCGTTATTTTCAAACGAATAATTGGTAAAATTAAAGCCCTGATGACAAACTGAACAATTTGTCCTGTCTGAAAAAAACAGTTCCATACCTCTTTTTTCAGCTGGTGCAAGTACACTTCCATTACCCTGAAAATAGTACTGATCGAAACGGCTGTTTCCGGAAATCAGCGCCCGCTCAAAGCAGGCAATACTGCGCGTTACGATATAGTAGTCCGGGTCCCGTCCGTAAGCCTCCCGGCTCATCCGGATGTATGCAGTATCGGTCCGGAGCCTTCCGGCTATCAGCAACAGATTGAAATCGAATTCGTTATGCTCCTGGATGGGGATCAGGATCTGCATTTCGAGTGTGGGCACTCCTCCCTCGCGGGTGAAATAGGGCTGATAGGCCACATTGGTCAGTGTCGGTGCGTTTCGCGTACCTGCCCGCCCGCGCGAACCGGTAGAATAGGCCACCGAATCGGAGAAAGCGCGCTGCGGATCGTGACATGATGCACAGGAAACCGAGCTGTCGCGCGACATCACCGTATCGTAAAACAGGCGTTTCCCAAGGGCGAAACGGGCGGTTGTGAACTCATTGTCTGCCGGAAACAGTGGTTCCGGGAAACCGACCGGCACCCACAGAAGGGGTAACTGACCAGTCGAACTGTTATCGGTGGATTCCTTGCTGCAGGCTGTCAACAGCAGCAGAAATACCACACAGATGAACAAAACGCGCATCATCAGCCGTCAATGGGTGACCACCAGCTTTACTGCAACAACCGGCTGATGTTCCTGAAACAAATGCACGAAATACAAACCTGTTTCAGTTATTCTGTTCAATGTGACAGACTGGTTTTCTCCGGATAGTATCTGCCGGCGCTCGAGAATACTGCCGGTTATATCTGTTACGGCAAGGGTATATTCACCTTCAGGCAATGAAAAACGGACCAGAGGCGCCTCACTGGTGGTAACAGGGCTGGGAGACACCGTAAAAGTGCCCGTAAATGCGGGGTCGAGAACGGCACTCGCCACAAGTGCAGTGAAAACCACATCCCTGAAATTGGCCAGCAGCGTCACAGCAGCCCCAGTAGTGCCATGTTTGACCAGGCCAATAGACAATCCGATATCCTTCACAGCCTGTGCGTAATCGGCAATGAGATGAATAACTTTCACGTCAGAGGACGCCTGTTCGGCAACCGTGGCGATGGTTTGCGTAAAATAGTTGGCATCTCCGATCGAATGTATCTCGAAGTGCTGATCCAGGTTCGGACCTGCTTCTCCTTCAACTGCTGCGAAACGGTAACCAGATACCCAGCCCCAGTGCATTTCAGGATTTTGCGGTGCCAGCGGATCATCAGGCGGGAAGGATGCCGGATCGAGGTGATTATAAGCCTGTTCAACTCCGACAGAGAAAGTAATGGCTTCCACCTTGTTCACGTTGGGCATCTGACCCAGG
>CAIYFY010000439.1 GCA_903925535.1 uncultured Bacteroidota bacterium
ACTGGGGACACATGGATTTTCAGTCCATTGCTCTACCAGCTGAGCTAAGGCACCATGCTGTTTTGTAAAGCGGGGCAAAGATAACATCATTCTTTTCATACCAGCAAGGATTTTTTTGCGTTTTTTTGAACTTGATTTCTGACAGCATAATTTTGACTCTATGTTTGCCCGGTTGACAGCCCTTCCGTTTCTGTTTTTCACCCTGCTTTTTTTGTACCTGGCCTGGAGCGTTGACAGTTCCTATGCGCCCTGGATGGTACCATTTCTCATCATTGCGGCCATAATTTACATACTTTCGCCGCAAATCAACTGGTGGTGGTACAGCAAGCATCCGCCGCGACTCGACGCATCCATGCGCCAGGCCCTGGAGCGGGCAAGCACTTTTTACACCAGCCTGACCGTAGACGAAAAAATCCGTTTCGAGGGAAGGGTGGCGCTGTTCAGAATGGGCACTGACTGGACGGCCCTCGACTGGCCGGAGGACGATCTGCCTCCGGATGTAGAGCTGGCGCTGGCCACACAGGCCGTCACGCTCACATTCGGGAGGGCCGAATTTCTCTTTAAAAAGTTTGAGAAGGTAATTGTCTATCCGCGACCGTTTCCCAGTCCCGAGCATCCGTATTTCCACTCCTCCGAACTGTACGAACCCGACGGATGCCTCATCTTCTCGGCAGAAAATCTCATGCTCGGGTTTTACCGTCCGACCGAAAACTACAATACAGGCTTGCACGAATATGCAAAGGCCTTTGTCAAATGGTTTCCGGAGGAAGAATGGCCTGCTTTTCAGGATATTGAAATATGGGACAAATTGCAAGAAATAAGCGGGATGGACAGGGAGAAAGTGGAAAAAACAGTCGGCCTGGCAGGAATTGATCCTGTTCCGGTAGCCATACACCACTATTTCAACTTTCCTGAAACATTCAAAAAAACCGATGAAGAGCTGTTCTCCTGTTTTGAGCGTATATTCGCAGTGAAATCCTGAGAAATGCAGCTAAAAACAACAGGTATCGTTTTCAGATCGGTAAAATACGCAGAAACAAGTGTTATCGCCGATATCTTTACAGAAGATAAAGGGCTGCATACCTTCATCGCGGGGGGAGTGCGTTCTGCAAAAGCCCGCATGCCCTACAGTCTCTTCCAGCCCATGATGGTGGTTGATCTGGTAGCCTACTATCGCGACGACCCCAACGCCATGAACAGGCTGCGGGAAATGCGCGTGGCAGAAGTATGGCAGAGAATACCTTTTGATATCAGACACGGAGCCGTTGCCCTGTTCATGGCAGAAATTTGCCGGAAGTGTATCAGGGAAACAGAAGAGAACAGGGAGTTATTTCAGTTTCTGATACACACTCTGCGCTGGCTCGACCAGACAGAACACCCGATCGCCAACCTGCACCTGCATTTTCTGCTGGCGCTGGCCGGTTTTCTGGGTTTTCAGCCGCATGCGGAACATGAAGATCAGTCCGGTCATATTTATTTCGACCTCAAAGAAGGCGTTTTTACCCCCGAACGACCATTTTCCTCTGCCTTCCTGGAGCCTGCCGGAACAGGAAAAATGCTGGAACTCATGAGTGCGCCGCTCGAACTTTGTCACGAAATCATTCTCACGAGGAGCGAACGGAAAGCGCTGCTGGGCAAACTGCTTCAGTTTTATGAAATGCATGTCCCGGGCTTCAGCGGCGTGAACACACCGGACATTCTGGACATGGTCATGGAGTGAAAAGTTGTCGCGCTGCAGCCCGGATTACCTTTGACAAAAGATATCAGAGATTATATTTTTAGAATTAACGAAATATTTACATCTGTAAAAAACGCCCTTTTGCCCCAAAAAAGGCCTGTTAAGGCTGCTTTTTAGCCGAAACACTGCTGCGCACCATTGAAAATTATGAACGGGTCCTGCATTATTATACGGAAAAAATACCTTTGCGCAACCAACTATTCAAAATCAGATTTTTGCCACCATCAGGCGCGCACATCCATTCTTCTTAACGCTTTAAAGCT
>CAIYFY010000440.1 GCA_903925535.1 uncultured Bacteroidota bacterium
CGGCGAAGATCAAAACTGAGCGGAAATAACCAAATAAAAACCCGGATTCTCCGCACAGGAAGAATCCGGGTTTTTTAATGTATGTCAGAACGGGAAACGATTACCCTTATCGTGCAGGAGTAAAGACTGCGGTAGTACCCGCATTCAGCACATTCCAGAGAATCTGATCCGGATTTCCGGCAAAGGTAAGCGGGAAGCGACCCGTCTCAACCATATTCAGGCCTGCGATTTTGCTCTCGGCAGCATTGTTATTGTTCCAGAGCACCTTGTACTCATTGACATCGGCAGCGAGCATCTCGTCTATGGTCACGGAAGTGAGAGCGTAAGCGTTGACCCCAGCCACGAAGTGTGTACCAACATAACGGCCTTCTTTTGTGTAAACAGAAATGCTGTATGACTTGGCATTACGTGAACGTCCGCGGGCCAGATTGTACAGGACTGCAGTGTAGCGTTCCGTTTCGAAAGCAGCTACCGGCTCCGGATGTACGGGCATATTGCTGTATGCCGCGCTGCGGTCGAGTTCGGGCAGAAACTGATAGTACTCCCAGGAGAGACGAACAGGTTTTTGTGCCACACTGTTCTCGAGTTGGGCCTGAAGCGTTTCTGCACCTATGCTGTAGGGAAGAGTGGCTTTCGGAAACTGCTCGATGAACTGTTTGAATGTCGGGGCTGCGCTTTGTCCGTTTGCGCGGACACTAACTGCAAGCGCGAAAATCAGAAACGGGAAAATTTTTGCGTACTTCATTGTTGCTCAGTGTTTTAGTACGTTAACCGGATTATCTTTCAAGAGATTAGGATTAACACTGATCAACTAGTTACAAAAAGCTTGCCAAAAATTAATTTACGAATATTTTTTCAAAAAAAATATTTTTCGTGCTAATATTTTCGGGAAGTCGAAGCCATGCAAAAGCGGTACTTCAGACCCTTCTGCGGGCCTTTTCCCACAAAACACTCTGTTTTTTGCCTGTTAACCTCAAAAATCCGGCATACATGGCAATATTCATCAGACAAAAATAATATGGCACAAAAAACACTTTCAATCTGATACTTCGGTTTTCAAATATCCAGCCTGCGATGGCGGCAGTATAAAAAACAAACTGCAAGACGAGAATTGGCTGGTAAAAAGACTTCGTCTGGTACAGTATGGCATTCAGGACGAAGAGAAGAGGAAGCAGCACGGGAGCCACCGTCCAGCGAAGTACCCTGTGTGAAATATACTGGAATGACAATTTCCCGTACTTGAAGAAGTTGAGAAGCGGGGCGAGCCTGACAACCGCCTGAAGACCACCTGCAGCGATACGTACCTTTCTTTTCCACTCTTCTCGAATATCAGCAGATGCCTCTTCCGTAGCGAATGCGAGTGGTTCATATCCGATACGCCAGCCTTTCATGGCCATCCGCATCGTCATGTAGAAATCTTCCACCAGCGTATCGGAGGGCACATCCTCATAGGCGGCGGAACGAAAAGCGAAGAGTTCTCCGGCAGCACCGATGGCTGATCCGAATCGGGCGTCCATGAGTTTTAGCGCACTCTCATACCTCCAGTAAATACCCTCTCCGGCGGCTCCGGCATCACTGTTTTGAGGCATATGAATCCGCTTCTCTCCGGCCACTGCACCAACACGGGGGTCCTTGAAATGCCTTGTCAGATTCAGCACAGCATCTCTGTTAATTTCGGTATTGGCATCAGTACTCACCACCACAGACGCCTCAACCATTTTCATGGCGCGCTGAAAAGCGGCTATTTTTCCTTTTCGTTCGGGTTGATGCAGCAAAAACCACCTGATACCATCCGGATAAGGGAAGTTCCTCACCAGCTCGGGCGTGTTATCATCTGAACCATCTGTGACAAAATAGTAGGTAATTTTGCTGGCCGGGTAAGCGACAGCTACTGAATTTTCAATTTTTTTTTCAATAAAGTCGGCCTCGTTATAGGCACACACTATAAAAGCTACATCCGGAATATCCGCATCAGGGGAATAATCCGGTCGGGAATGTTGTTTTTTCAACAAGAGGAGGGCCTTCAGCACGATAGCATAGCCCAGATAGGCATAAAATACCACTGCAACGCCTGCCCAGAAAACGACCTGCAGCCAGAAAGTATCCATCGGACAAAGGTAGGTTAACAGGTATTTACAACGGGCATTTTATGCTGTGCTGCGGAAAATTTGAGTTCATGACTAATAGAGTCAGTATTTTTTGCGTTATTTGTGAACTTTGCAAACTGAAGCGGCCCCGTGGTCTGTTCAGAGGTTACAAGAAAGCTGAAACTCACGAACAATGTTGCTGCGTTATTCCATCATTCTCTCTTTCATCTTCCTGCAGGTTTTCCCTGTAGCCGGACAGGTATCGCGGAAAATCAAGCTGACGCCGGTAAGCCTCGGCATGGACCTGCCCGAATCCTACAAACAGCGCACCTTTATCAAGGGTCTGGCGGGTTTTGTGAATAAAATTGACCAGTTGGTAGGTGCCATGATCCTTGTGGACGAGAGCAAAACAACCGTACTCACCAGGTTTGTCAGGCAGGACAAGCCCCCGATTATTACAACCTCTACTTCCGATGTGATATACAGTGCACGGATTGACAACAAATTCAAGTTCAACGGATCTTACAGCATTGCATCCACCCGGGTTGAGAAAGATCAGATATATGAACTGATTGTTACGGATATAGGCTTTGCCTTTCTCCCTGAAGATTATATCCCGTACCTGGAAATTTGCCGCGCGGCTACCAATGTGGCCCCTGAAACACGAAGGAAGACATACTATGTGCGTTCAGCGAAGCTAACCACAGTTTACACGCGGGCATATCAGAAAACGCTGGGCGACACCGATGTAAACGGGGTTGTATTCAGTGTTGGCGGAGAAGTTTTCCACAGCAGCGACCAGTTCAAGGTGGATTACGTGGTATCCGTGGATCTGGTCAGTCTCGAAAAGTTGCTTTCCCTGCAAAGTTGTAATGATCTGATCAACAGCGAGGAAATAGCGCGCAGGGAGAAGGCAGAACAGGCCCGGCTTGCTGCAGCGAAAGCGGAGGAGGAGAAGCGCGCGCGCGAGCAGGAGCTGAACGCCGCCAAGCAACAGGTAGAGGAAATGAAAAAAACCCTCGGAGAAAGTATTTCCCGCAGCAGCGAAATGCAGAAACAGCTGCAGGATGCTCAGGAACGGGAAAAAGCTGCACTCCTTCAACTGAATGATGCCATCAGACTGGCCAACGAGATGGCTTCCAGGGCGCAAATGGCGCAGCAGGCTGCTGAAAGCCGGGAGAGTGTGATTCTCACCTTCAAAAACAGGGAGGGGAAAGTGCTTGAAATCAAAAATCTGGATGAGCTGAGTGAAGACAAGCTCCGCGCTCTTGGATTTGATGTCGAAATTCTGAAACAGGAAGGCCACCGGTAAACAGTTTCTCCATGAAGTTTGTAACCCTTACTACCGATTTTGGAACCCGGGACTACTATGTCGGGGCACTGAAAGGTGCTATCCTCCGAAAATCACCCGATGCAAAACTGGTTGATATCACCCACGAAATCAAGCCATACGATATTGTACAGGGTGCCTTTGTTGTAGCGAATGTATGGAAGGAGTTCCCGGAAGGAAGCATCCATCTTGTCGGAGTAAACTGTGTTTATCAGCCGGAATTCCGGTTCGTGGCACTGCAGCACGGCGGGCACTACTTTGTGGCCCCTGACAACGGACTTCTTACAATCCTGTTCCCCGGTATCGAGCAGGCGAATCTGAGATCCATTCCGGCAGATGCCGACACACATTTTGCCGTGAAGCATGTATTTACAGCCGCTGTTGATCACCTGATACAGGGTCTGCCATTCGGGGAACTGGGATCCTATCCGCCACCGATTATTGAACGCATCAGCCTGCAGCCGGTTATTCTGTCTGACCGGATCAGGGGGACTGTCATTCACGTTGACCATTTTGACAACGTGGTAGTGAATATCCGTCGGGAGTTATTTGATGAAATAGTCAGAGACCGACCTTTCTCGCTTTACTTCAAGCGGAACGACCCGATTAGTGCGCTGTCGGGCAACTATTGTGATGTAGCCGTGGGTGAGCAGTTGTGTTTGTTCAATGCAGCAGGATTTCTGGAAATAGCGATCAACATGGGCAGGGCTGCCACCCTGCTTGGTCTCAAGTCTGACGACACCATCGAGGTAGTATTTGAGTAAGTACCACCCTTCAGAAAAAGAGAGGCCCGGATCTTGTGACAGATTCGGGCCTCTTCTGTTATTATCTGACGAACAGGAGTTCGCGGTATTTCACCAGCGGCCAGTATTCATCGTCAACAATTGCTTCCAGATCATCTACCGCAGCGCGGATAGCCTCCATCTGCGGCCTTACTGCATGGCAGAAGATATCGGCCTCGGCGCGGAGCGAATCGGCGTGATGTGCCTTTTCATAAGCTTCGTGCAGACTCTTCATTGCGGCATGTATGGCCTCGACATTGGTATTAACCCGTTTGATGAGCTCTATCTGCAGTTTGGCTGAAGACAGCATATCAATCGCCCGCATGGCGGCGATATTTTCTGCCAGCTCCTTTTGATAGCGAAGTACGGCAGGCATCACCAGCGACTGAACCATTTCTTCCAGTGATTTCGCTTCAATATCAAGCTTTGTGATGTATGAGTGAAGCTGTACGGCGTGGTAGGCCTCCAGTTCCACTTTCGTCATGACACCGGCTTTTCCGTAAAGATCCTGCGCCTGTTTTTTGCCCAGCACATCAAGTGCCTCGGGCGTGGTGGGGAAGTTATTCAGTCCGCGGCGTGCAGCTTCTTCTTTCCATTCATCCGAGTAGTTGTTACCCTCGAACAGGATAGCTTTGGATCGGCGGATGTATGATTTGAGTACAAGCAGGATGGCCTCATCTTTGTCTTCACCTTTGGCGATGAGCTTGTCCACATCGGCCTTGAACTCTGTCAGTTGCAGACCCATCATGGAGTTCATTACTGCCATTGGTCCGGCACAGTTCTGGCTGCTGCCCACTGCCCGGATTTCAAACTTGTTGCCGGTGAAAGCGAACGGCGAGGTGCGGTTTCTGTCGGTATTGTCGAGCTCCAGGTTAGGCAGCTTGGCAATCAGGTCGAGCGCTCGTTTAACTTCCTTGCCATCCTGATTTTTGCCTTTGGCAATCTGGTCGAGCAGATTGGTCAGGGCTTCTCCGATGAAGACAGAGATGATAGCTGGCGGAGCTTCGTTGGCGCCCAGTCGGTGGTCATTACCGGCATGAGCAATACTGGCACGAAGCACATCGGCATACTTGTGTACAGCCGCGATGGTATTGACGAAGAAAGTCAGGAACCGGAGATTTGTTCCCGGGTTCTTGCCCGGAGAAAGCAGATTCACCCCCGTATTGGTACCCATACTCCAGTTATTGTGCTTGCCGGATCCGTTTACGCCTGCGAAAGGTTTCTCGTGGAGCAGCACGCGCAGTTTGTGACGGCGTGCCACACGATCCATGAGGTCCATGAGCAGCTGATTGTGATCCACCGCTACATTGATCTCTTCGAATATAGGTGCGATTTCATACTGAGCGGGCGCTACCTCATTGTGACGGGTACGCACCGGAATACCCAGCTTGTGGCTTTCCGTCTCGAGGTCGCGCATGAACGCATATACGCGCTCGGGGATAGAACCAAAATAGTGATCTTCCAGCTGCTGATGTTTGGCAGCTGGTCGGCCCAGGAGGGTACGACCAGTCATTACCAGATCGGGACGAGCATTATACAGGGCATCATCCACCACGAAATATTCCTGCTCCCAGCCGAGTGTTGCAGTGATTTTGGTTACATTTTCGTCGAACAGCTGCGCCACCGGTACAGCGGCCTTGTCGAGAAACGCCTGCGAGCGGAGCAGCGGGAGTTTGTAATCCTGTGCCTCACCGCCGTAGGTAACGAAAATAGTCGGGATACACAGTGTTTTGCCTTCACCAACGGCCATGATGAAAGCCGGACTGCTGGGGTCCCATACTGTATAACCGCGCGCCTCGAAAGTGCTGCGCATACCACCGGAAGGGAACGACGAGCCATCAGGCTCCTGCTGTACAAGTGCAGAGCCAGCGAACTCTTCCATGACCCTGCCATCATGCGTCAGCGTGAAGAAAGAGTCGTGCTTTTCGGCCGTTTTGCCGGTCAGGGGCTGGAACCAGTGAGCGAAGTGCGTACAGCCGTGATGCTGTGCCCATTCCTTCATGCCGTTTGCCACCACATCGGCGATTTCACGGGTCAGTTTCTGACCGCTCTGTACCGCGGCCTTTACCGTAAGATAAGCTTTTTCCGGGAGGTACTTCTTCATCGCTTCGTCGTGGAAGACATTCTCCCCGAAGTAGGAAGCGATTGTTTCGGCCTTTCCTTCAGCGAAATCTGTCGAAATCGGCTCAATACGACTTTCCAGGGTTTGGAGTGCGTTAAAACGAGTGAGGGACATTGGTATGTGTGAATAAGTTGAGTGAAAAATGGTATCAACCCGGCAATTGCCGATTTTTGTTCAATGAAAAAACGATTTCATCACTCCTCGCGGAGCAGATTAAAAAAACCCCGAATGAAACAGGGCGTCAGCGCTGTTGTCGCTGTCGAATATCGGAGAAAAAGAAAACTGAATTGAAAAAACCCTCAGCGAAGAGGCGGCCTTTCCATTTGCCGAGCGGGGTCGGCATGCTGTTGAAGCCAGGAATGGAGGAAAGGCAGTGGAACGACATCGTTCTATCGGGAATTTAGCCCTTTTCTGGCGCAAAGTTAACAAAAAAATTAAAATACCGCCGGAAAATTGACCTGTTACCTGTCGTTAACATAACTTCAGGTCAGAATATTTCAAATAAATAAACACCAACAGTGTAATCTTGTTCCGGGTGAATATGATTTTTTACATGATTATTTTTTCAGTTCTGAATTCAGCGGCAAACAGATTCTTTTCCGGCATCCGGATTTGAGCTTACATAAGCAATCCAGTCCTCGTATTCGTCTATATCTGACAATAGGGGAAGCAGCTGACAATTCCTGCCTGCAGTACGTATCAGACGAAGTGTATCTTCTGCTACAGATGCCGTGCTCCAGGGTATCCCTTCGAATAATTCCGGCATAAAATTCCGCATACCAAGCAGGTAATATCCGCCGTCGAGGGCAGGGCCCAGTACGAAATCGTTGTTATCGAGCGCACCGAAGGCGTCCTGAATCAGTGCAGAGTCCAGACGGGGGCAATCGCTGCCGATGATTACAGCCTTTTTTGCGCCGGAGCAGAAGGCCGCCTGGAAGGCAGAAGCCATACGCTGACCGAGATTGCCGGGTGATTGTACCATTTTCAGGAAGGCATCGGCGGGCCACTCATCGGTGGCCGGGACATAATCGCTGTAGCAAAGCAAGCGTGTGCACTCCACTCCCAGCGCTGCCGATCGCGTTTTCCCGAGCAGAAAGTGATAGATTTCAAGTGCGGCTTCATCGCCCGAAACGCTGGCGAGCCGGGTTTTGACCTTTCCTTTCTCCGGATTTTTAATAAAGACAATGAGGGTTTCCTGCCGGCTCACCTGACTATCTTGAAACTGAGATCGAGCGGGTTGGCCGAATGCGTAAGTGCCCCTGCAGAAACGAAATTAACCCCTGAAAGAGCATACTTTCGGACATTGAACAACGTGATTCCACCGGAGGCCTCTGTTTCGAAGCGGCCATTTACAATAGCAACGGCTTCGTGGAGGATAGGAATTTCAAAGTTGTCGAACATAATTCGGGAAATACCCCCGATTTCAAGAGCCTCTTCCACCTCTACCAGATTTCTCACCTCAAGGGTAATGCCCAGACTGAGCCCTTTTTCTTTCTGATAGGCGTGTGCGCGTTCAATAGCCTGCTTCACACCTCCTGCTGCATCAACGTGGTTGTCCTTGATCATCATCCAGTCGTAGAGTCCCCAGCGATAATTTTCGCATCCACCTATTTTTACTGCCCATTTTTCGAGGAAGCGGATAAGCGGCGTGGTCTTTCGCGTGTCAAGCACCTTCACCGGCAGATCACCTACTTCAAAGGCAAAGCGGCTGCTGAGGGTTGCTATTCCGCTCATACGCTGCATACAGTTCAGCAAAAGTCGTTCACCCTGCAGGAGTGATCTGGTATTGGCCTCCACCTCAAAGGCGGTCTGGCCAAAAAGCACATCAGTTCCGTCATTTTTGTGCACAGTAAAGGTTGCTGTCGGATCGAGATGCTTCAGAATTTGTTCGGCGAGTTCCACACCGGCAATAACACCATAGTCTTTTACGCGCAGAACAGCTTTACTGCGGCTTTCTGCCGGAATAGTGGCCAGTGAAGTATGATCACCGTCGCGGATATCTTCATAAAGTCCTGCAACGATGAAATCCCTGATTTGCTGGTCGGTAATTACTTGAGGGCGCATATAAATCCTGTTGTTCCTGGTTTATGAAAGTTACAGATTTGATTTCCATTTGATATTGCAGCCGCCGGAGGGGCGCTGTATCTCCATCGGGGGCAGACCGGCAAGAACGGCATCAAGTGCGGCTCTGAGGTCTTCACCTGTACTGGGTACGGGATTCCGTTTCGGGCGACTGGAGTCGAGCTGACCGCGGTAAACCAGTTTCAGGTTTTCGTCGAATACATAGAAGTCGGGGGTACATGCCGCGTCGTAAGCCTTTGCCACCTCCTGCGTTTCATCGTACAGGTAGGGAAAGGTATAGCCTGCCTCGCGTGCGTGAGGAGCCATTTTTTCAGGGGCATCTTCCGGATAGTTTACGGCGTCGTTGCTGTTAATACCGATGAAAGCGACACCCTCTTTTTCGTACTCGCGGACAATCTCTGCAATAGTCGGATTGACGTAAATCACATAAGGGCAATGATTACAGATAAACATGATGACAGTTGCCCTGGTTCCAGCTGCATCGGTCAGTTTGCAGACACCTCCGTGAAGCATGTCGGGCAACTCGAAATCAGGCGCGGCAGAGCCTAAAGGCAACATATTGGATTCTGTATAAGCCATTTTCCCTGATGATTTATGATTTTTCCAGTTCGTTGATACGCGTTCGGTAAATATGCTGGGGCGTACGGGCGTACATGGATTTGTACAGCGTCAGTGCCCGCTGATGGTAAGCTGAAGGATTTTCGGCTACCCGGCGGAGTTCGAAGTGGACGGCGGCCTCTTCTCTTTCCGTTCTGGTGAGCGACAAGAGTTGCTGTAACTGTCGCAATGCTTCCTGCCGGTGGCCCTCTGCGATAGCTATCTGAGCCCGGAGGATATTGGCTCCGAATGTGAGATCGGCATTTCCGAGTGCAAGTGCGATATCGCGGCCCTCTTCCATTGCCTGACGGGCGGAGGGAATTTCATCCGCATAAATCTGAACCAGACCCTTCTCGATAAGAGAGTATCCCAGTACCAGCCTGTTGCCCATATCACGGGCGTATTCTATGGCCTCGTTGTAGTAATTGATACTTCGGGCGAAGTCGCCTTTATAAAACCACGTGTCGCCGAGCGTATTCAGGGCCTTGGCAATGCCTTTCTTGTAATTGAGTTCGCGACTCAGGCCGAGCGTTTTTTCCAGGCAGGTGATTGACCTGTCAAACTCTCCTATGACCGAAAGCAGATCTCCTATCAGTCCGCAGGCAATAGCCATACCCTGTTTATCTCCCAGCTCCTCGGCGAGTTGCAAATCGCGTTCAAAGTTCTGCATGGCGCGTGTATAGTCACCCTTGCGTTCCCAGACAGAGCCAATGGAGCCTATACAAATTGTCATAAAGAGTTTGTTACCGAGCTCTTCGGAAAGCGCCAGTCCCCTTTCCAGACAAAGCAGTGCCGAATCCAGGGCACCTTTCTCCAGATAAACTATTCCGAGATTAGTGTACAAGCTGGTAAGTCCCTGTTTGTCAGCTGCCTTTTCAGCCGTTTCAAGTTGTTCCTCGAGCCAGCGAACACCCTCATCATAGTGTCCCTGATTCATAAATATGAGACCAAGATTGGCGACAATAGCGGTATTTTCTGCTGCTCGCTGCAAGTTCCGGTTTATCTCAATAGCCCGTGCATACCAGGTTTTGGCAGGCTCGTAACCACCCTGCCGGAAGTGGAACGTACCCAGATTCCCGAAAGTTTTGGCAATACCCGTCTGGTCATTTGCCTGTTCGAAGCAGCGAACCGCTTCGTCCAGATTTGTCTTTGCCTCGGGATAGTTACCCCGGAGCATGAGCAACTGACCAAGACGGCGGTAGCTTCGGCCCATCAGCTGCCAGTCGTTCAGCGCGGCAGCACGCGACAGGGCTTCCCTGTAGTTCTTTTCCCCTTCTTCCCACTGACCGACAAGTTCCAGAACAGCGCCCTTCCTCAGAAGCAGCTTGACGATCTTTTTACTCCTTTTATTGATTTCCAGCAGGTTGTCAATCAGCTTGTTATAGAAGGACAGCGCCTGTCTGTTCAGAAAATTTCTTTGGGAGTAACGGGCCGCTTTTTCGAGATACTTGTTGGTCTTTTTCTCGTCCTCGGCCTGTTCGTAGTGGAACGCGAGGTCCACATACCGTTCCTCCGATTCGGGGTATAACTGTTCGATGGCCTCTGCAATATCGTGGTGCAGTTCGCGCAGGCGTGTGCGCAACTGCATATCGTAGGCGGCCTCGCGCAGGAGCGAGTGCCGGAAGATGTATCTCAGTTCGTTCATGGCATACCAGACCTGCCACTTCTCGGCGCTTTGCACCTGTTCCCGCAGGACGGTATCGAGGTCTCCGTTCCTGCGCACAAAATCTTCCTGTTTGGCCATGACGGCCGACAGTACAGGCAATTCGAACTCGCGGCCGATAACCGCTGCCGCTTTCACCGTTTCCTTCACCAGACCACTGAGGCGGTCAATCCGCGCCATCATGATTTCCTTCACGGAATCATTAATCTGTACATCCTGATTTTTCAACTGTAGTACCCCGTCCACACTTTTCAGCAGGTTCGACTCCCGGAAGTACTCCGACATCTGTTCAATGTAGAAGGGATTGCCCTGCGTCATGCGCTGAATCAGCTCGAACAGATCGGGGTGCATTGGTCCTCCGAGGCGCGACTCGGCGAATGCCCTCAGATCGGAAGCCTGGAGAAAGTTCAGATCCACTTCGGTGAAAGGACAACCTGTTTCGTCGAGAATCTGCTGCTTGAATATATAGCTGCGATTGCCGTCGTCTTCATAGCGACTGGTTGACAGGAACAGCAACGGATAGGAGGGAGCCCGGCGGATAAACTGGGAGAGGAATTCGCGGCTCATATCGTCGTACCAGTGCGCATCCTCCAGTTCAATCACGACAGGCTGGAGTAACGATTCGGCGACAAACAGGTTCGACATGGCGGCCAGACCGTTCTGATAGCGGCCACGGGCATCGAGCTGTTCCCAAAGTGAGCCGGGGTACTGTATTCCGACCATGGCTGCGAGTACACTCTGAGTACGCGCTATTTCCCTGCGCACAGCATCGGCTTCCGGGTGAGCACACTCGGTCAGTTCGTACTGCAATTCCAGAAAATTCTGTTCAAAAAGCTCCCTGTTTCGTTCCGGAGTGTTTTCCGGACTCTGATCGAAGTAGTTTTTAAGCAGGTAAATAAAGGGATTGAACTGTTTGCGAAGAATCTGGTCGCTCTGACAACTGAGCCAGGTTACGTTGCCCGTTTCCCTGAGCAGTCGCCTGAACTCATAGCTGAAGCGGCTCTTTCCGATACCAGCCTCTCCGAAAACATAGACTACTCCGCAGAATTTATTCTCCCGGAGAGGCCTGGAGAAATCCAGCAACTGTCTGAGTTCCGCAGCCCTGCCGAAGTATTCACCTGAAAAACTGGCCTTCCCTGCGAGATTTCTTCCTGTGAGCGTATAGAAAGGAATAGCATTTTCAAAACCCTTGAACTGCCCGTCGCCCACGTGACTGAACTTGAAGTTTCTGTTGCGCGACACATTTTCGTCGGCCATAACCTGCCCCCACTCTGCCCGACTCATCAGGCGGGCACCCAGGTTTACACGCGCGCCTACGGCTGCATACTGGCAACGCTCCTTACTGCCTATGACCCCCGTAAAGGCTTGTCCGGCAGTAATGCCTATCCGGTAGCGGGCACCGGTGAGCGATTCCAGTCCGCGGAGTTCCTCCTGAATGGCACCTATATATTCGAGTGCCCTCTCTGTATTGTTTTCGAAGGAAACAGGCGCACCAAACAGACAGAACATGACCCCTCCCTTGTCGCCGAAATCAATTTCCTTGAAATAACCTCCGAATATTTCGCTTTGGTCGAGTACTACCGAGGCGAAATGACCGAGTGCCTCGTGCGACTCGACTCCCTCAAACGAGAGAAAAACGCTCACAACATTCCGGAATTCGCCGATTTCCTTTGATTCATACACTTCTTTGGGAAAGAAGGCCGACATAATTTCCGGGTCAGGATCGGGCAGGTGTACCTTTTTTACATCGGACAAGCCGGAAATACTGAATTCAGGCGAAACGTTGAGCACAGAGAACTGCCCGTCAACGGGCGTACATCCGGCCATGGAAGGATTGGTGAGGCGCAGCATTTCACCATCACATACAATCTGCAGGGATCCGGCCTTTGTCTGAGCCTCGGCACAGGCATCTATCGGTGCTCCGCGGAAATAATAGGCTTTCCGCCGGTCGCCAACGATGCCCCAGTGAATCTCGCCGGCCGAGAGGCCCACCTTCAGGCCGATCTGGTGTTCCGACAAAACAGAACCCGGATCGGCCTGCTCCCGTTCAAAGCGGGAAATCATGGATTGGGCAGTATGAATGACTCTCAGGGCAGCCGATTGAGCTTCCTGATTATTGTTGAAAGGAAAAATTGCCGTGAAACTGTCGCCGGCAAAGTATGGTATGAACCCTCCCTGCTCGTAAACAAGCGCGACCGTTGGCTGAAAGATGTGATTCAGCACCTCAGACAACTCTTCTGCGCCTTCGGTACCGTGGCGCATAAGCCGGTCGGTGAGTCGGGTGAAACCGCTCAGATCGGCGAACATCGCGCAGGCATTCAAACTGCCTGCCGGGATGTTGTTCCGGTAGTTTTCCTGGATAATGTGCGGAAGAAAGTGTCTCAATACTGTCCGGGTTGAAAATTCCGGATGCGAAGGTACAACGAGCGGACGTGTGTTTGGTGAAAAATATGACCGGAAGAGCCAATCAGAACTTGTTTGTCTCCTTCAGTTTCTTCACTTCCAACTTACTTACCTCGGATGCGCCACTGGTTCTGATCTTCAACACCTCAGGGTCGCCACGGTATTTTACACTGCTCGCTCCGCTCGAATCAACCCGAAGTTCCCTGATCACATTCACATCAATAGAGCCGGCTCCTGAAGTTTTAACATGGCATACATCCACCGACATTTCGGTGGCTAAAACTTTGGTGGCACCCGACATGTCAATATCCAGCGATTTACACTCGCCCTGCAGTTCCAGTTTGACAGCTCCACTGCACTTAACTGTTACATCACCGGCGCTCAGGTCGAGCTGTGTCTTTACAGCACCCGACAAATTCATATCAAGCTGCTGGCACAACAGTTTATTTTTCGAGTGGACATCCACTGAACCCGATACATCGAGTTCCTTCAATTCACGAATCGTGATATATACATTAATATTATTTAGAACTATCATCTTAGAGCGGCGGGATTTCAGTGCCAATTCCAGCGTTTCTCCGGATTGATCTATATCAACCAGACTGCTGCAATCCTCTCCCTCCTCCGTTTCTATCCGGATATCGCAATTGTCACCCTGGGTAATCCAGACTTTCAGAGCAGAGGAAATTTTCAGTCTGGTGAAATCTTCCCGGACAGCCGGCACCGATTCGGGGGCCACTGAAAGTCGGGAAATATCAGATATGGCAGGTACGCGTTCCGGTGCGGGCAACCCGGGC
>CAIYFY010000441.1 GCA_903925535.1 uncultured Bacteroidota bacterium
CACGGAGAGTCAGGTGGGCTCCGGAGGAACATCCACCAGCCCGGGAAGAAACTGGGAGGCAGGATGGGTGCTGCAAGGGAATACCAGTATAGCCGGGAGTATCTGCTCAATTCCCGGACCAATTAACACAGGGGGGGCCAATACACAGGTTTCTTTCTCTATCTCAACAAGACCCTCTTCCACAAGGTCCTCCATGACCGAACCGGTGAGCTGGCTGCGGCATATTTCGTAAAAAGGAATAGCAGCAGGTATCACCACGCTGAGTGACATCAATACAATCAGTACATAACTGAAAAATCGCTGCATAACACTTTTACTCCTCCTGAAAAAAGAAATCCTAACAAACGCCAAAGATAGTCAATAGTTTTCCGGTTTCCGCCATTCTGTGTAGCATGTCGTATCTTTTAACACAAAATAACGCTCAGGAATCAAATCATAAGGGTAATTCCTGAAGGGCCCCAGTAACAGACGCGGTTCGCAGCGCAGGGTATCGTACCGCTGTGGCTCCCCTGTCACGAGTATCACGCGCGCGCTGTCGGGCGAGTCCAGTGCAGAGAGAAACAGCAACTCATAGGTCATGGCCCACGACAGCTTGAATGTATCCATCGGTATCTGTTGCTCTGTCAGTATCAGCCTGCCTCCGCGACCAGCCGTACGGGCCAGAAAATCACGCTCCCAACTCAGACGGGCAGTCCAGTCGTCGTGGGCAGCAGCTATTCTGATGATACCAGCCAGGACTACCGCTGCAGTCACCCCGACTGTTCGCTTGTCACCCAGCCAGCCCGGCAGCACATCGAATACCAGCGGCAGGGCGGCAAATAACCCCAGCGGCAGCCACAGGTTTTCCATATAAAACTGGTGGGTGCTCTCGTGATGGGGTACATTCACCGCCAATACAAATGCAACGGGATACAGAGCGGTCAGTACCGCCTTCAGCCAGCTCTTTTTTACAAAGTAGTATGCCAGCGATACCAGCAATACTACCGGTACAAACCAGTAATCACTCAACAGGTATCCTGCCAGATCACGGTTGCTCTGTATGTCAATCCAGTGTGGCCACAACTGGCCGAACGCCGCCGTACGCTTCATCGCAGCTGCATCGTACCAGTCCAGCTTGAGTATCCTGTACTTCACCACTGCCGTCGCCGCCAGCATCCCCAGGAAGGCCAGATATACCGCAAAGCGCCTGCTGTACCAGTTCCCGTCCCGGTTTTCTGGTGAAATTATCATGAAAAGACTGGCAAAAACTGCCGCATATAACACCAGCGGATGGAAATAAAACGCTGTAACTGCACCTGCCACCCATAAAGCCCACTGATACCAGCGCACCGATTTCAGGGTGTTCACTCCCGACATCCATGCCAGCAGGGCTATCAGAAAAACCAGACCCTGGGGCATCTCCGACAGCCAGTAGAATGTCTGGGTAGCCATACCGGTAACAGCCAGCAGCAATACCAGACCCCACTTCCACTGGCGCAACCACAACGCCCAGCCAAAGAGCAACCCCGGCCAGATGACATGCCCGGCCGAATACAAAAGCATTACCCAGCGCAATGGCAACCCGGCAAGTCCGGCAATCCAGGGCCAGAACTGCGTGGCAACTGCTCCAAAACGCCCGCTTTGTATCTCCGGCGACCCGCTCTTCAGTATCAGAAAGGTCTGAAATGCCATGTCTATATGGGCAATCCGCTCCAGGTAATACACCAGGGCGAGCAAAAGCAGGACTCCGAAGGCACTGAGCCCTGTCACCAAAGTCATTTTTTGTACGTTCATAACGCATAGCCCGCAAGGGGACTTTTGGTTGACTGATTTCGTCCGCAAAGTACAAAAACCACCAACTTCCCCGGAACTTTCTCCAGCCCTCCCGGCGTTTTTTGATGTCTTAGCTACACGTACTATCACTCAGCCGCTATGAAATATACTCCGCAAGGCACACCCATGCTGATTGCCGACGACCTCCTCGCCAAGGCCAAAGCACTGTACGCAGAACTCAACCGGCGGAAAGCGCTGGAAACAGCCTTGATCGCTCTTGAAATATACGAAACCTGGCTGGGACCGCGACACCCGGCCACTATGAATTGTTATGCATTTGCCGGACTCCTGTACCACAGCAACCAGGAACAGGAAACCGGCATCCGCATGATCAGGGAAGCCATCAGTTATGACGAAGAACGCTATGGTCATATCTGCGACCCGCTCGCGGAAAAGTATATGTACCTCGCCGGTATGCCATCGGAAGATGTCGAACACTGCCTCTTGTTATGCCATCAGGTAGCCGACTATTACCAGCGAAAAAAGAACTACCCAAAACTGGTGGAGGCGCTTACAATACTCTTTTATACATATCAGAGAATCGAAAACAATCTCCCGGCATATGCAATCGTCAAAAAGGCGGTTGATCTGTTTGAAGCCAATCTGCCACCCGGTCACCCCGACCTGCTGAAACTGAATGTGGTACATGCAGATATCCTGTACAAAATGGGTGAAAAACGGGAGTCAATCATGGTGCACGACAGGGCACTGAAAGCCTGTATCGCTCTCCGCGGTGTATTTCATCAGGACACGGTTCTCTGCTACGACAACCTGATAAATCAGAGCAGATCGGTCTTCGCCTTTGAGCCAACGCTTTACTACATGAAGAAAAAAGCGCGGATTCTGGAGGTGCTGAACGGCAGGTATCACTCCGAAAACAGTTTGGTTTTCCTGGAAGTGGGCCGCTTCATCCTCCTGTCAAGAAAAGGCGCCGAACTGGCCATACCATACATCGAATGTGCACTGCGCATCGCACGAAGCCGCTACAGGAAAGCCAGACAAAAGGAACTTTATATCTACTACGACACGCTCGGACTGGCGCTGAATATGATCGGAGACCTCAAAAGGGCGCTTCGAATGACGGAAAAGGCATTCCGGATTTCAGTGAGAAACAACGGGTTCCGTCACAGAGACACGGCGTTGCAGTTCGAGAAGAGAGCCCGGATTTTCAAGAAAGCAGGCGTAAAAGCTGAAGAAATTTATAATCTGGAAATGGCGCTCTACATTTATAGCTCTCTCTATGGCGACGATTCATTCAGTGCCCAAAACGCACAGAAAGCACTCGATGAAGCGAAATCGTCATCCGGTCAGTAGGTAGCCCTCATCTCCAGATCCAGCCGCACCTCGTTTTCGAACAGCGGTGGCCTCCTAAGCCACAACACCACGTCCACCGAAAGACGCGGCTTGCTGAAAAATCGCCTGGAGTCCGCCAGGGAGGGTATCACCGGGAGATTGTTTCCCGGGTCAAGGGGTACTGGATACCGATAGGCTATTTCAAGAAAGTCGTTCGGATCCGCTTCGTCATACACGCGTATGGAAACCTGATCCACAAAGCTGAGATCCGAATCGCCGTAAATACCTGAAATAGAAGCCCGGCTGGTGATAACCCCCGTTATGTCGGCATCCGTCTTGTTGTGTTCATCCAGATACTGCAGGTAACGGGTGGAGATGTTCTGTAACTGGAAGTGATGCACCTGAAACTCGCTGATTCCGACAGGAATGAAAAAGTCCTGCCGGTACAGCATATTGAACCCGGGCGCCACCCCGTTGTCCTTGACGCACGACAGTCCCGACCATGCCATCGCAGCAGCGAGCAATACCAGCCGCATCCCGGCCGGAAGGTGTCGGATCATTCCGTGTGTCTGTCTGTTCATCATTCCGTGTATGGTTAAATGTTCATGGCTTTTTTCACCATTTCAACAATTTCCGACTCCATTTCGAGCGCTTTTTTCAGGATTGCCTCGCTCTCCGCCGTCACTTTTGCAGCATATTCGCGGTCATCCAGACCCGTTGTGTTTACCAGCACATTGAGATAGGCTCCGTAAACGCAGGTGCGCGCGCAAAGGGCGCCCACACCGGCATCTGTCACCGAGTTCGGATTGCCCTCCGCTACCATCTGCCTGATCAGCGGGAAAGACTCGAGCGCCAGTTGCATTACCTTGTATGGCACCTCAATGGCTGTTTTGGTTGCCAACTGTATGGCTGTTTTTCTCGCCGCTTTTTCCTCGGGCGCGCCCTTCGGCATACCGAATGCCGTCATAATCAGGTTAAACGCGTTGGTATCTTCATCCACCGCGCGCAAAAGAGCGTCTTTCAGTTTTTGCCCGTGTTCGGCGGCGTCGGAGAATACCTCCCAGCGATCGTCCCAACCGCGCTTGTGACTGCTCAGGTTGGCTACCATGGTGGCCAGCGAGGCTCCGAGCGCACCCACGTACGCGCTCACGGAACCACCGCCGGGGGCCGGACTCTCGCTGGCTGCCTCGTCGGCAAAAGCACGGAGATCTTTGGCTACCAGCATCGCAGCCGCTGCCGCACTTCCCTTCTCCAGGTTGTATTCAATGATTTTCTGCTGCGGATCGAAAGGAGCCAGCTCATCCAGACCCATGGATTTCACCGCTATCTTGATGAGCTCGGCCTCGCTGACACCCGCACTGCGGCGCTGTTTTCTCAGGAAATAACGTCCCGCATCCAGAAATACCTTCAGCGGCGCCAGTCCGACCAGCTCGGAACCGGTAACGCGCATACCGCGCGCCTCGGCACTCCGGTGACAGGCCTCAAATGCCTCGTGCAGAGGTACCTGGCTGATGTCCGTAATGTTCATGGACACCTGGGCGATGCCGTACTCTTCAATATACCAGCCGATGGCCTTCACGCCCTTCAGCCAGCCCGGCTGACGCAGGGGCTCTCCGTGTTCGTCCTTGAGCGGCTTGCCGGTGACGGGGTCATTCACTACCCTGCCCTTTTCCCGCACATCGAAAGCCACCGAATTGGCGCGGCGCACCGACGTGGTATTCAGGTTGATATTGTAGGCAAGCAAAAAATCGCGGGCCCCAATCACCGTGGCCCCGCTCTTGGCATTGAAAACCGCCGGACCGCAATCGGGTTTCCACTCCGGTTTGTTCATCTTTTCCGGAAGTGCCTCGTATTCTCCGGCCCTGATATCGGCCAGATTTTTTCTTTCCGGCCTGCTGGCTGCCGATTCATACAGATAAACGGGTAGAGCGAGCTCATTTCCAACCCGTTCACCGAGCCGGCGCGCCCACGCTGCCGTTTCCTCCATGGAAATATTGGCAATCGGGATAAGGGGGCACACATCCGTGGCGCCCATGCGCGGGTGTTCGCCCTGGTGGCGACTCATGTCTATTACCTCGCAGGCTTTTTTGATGGCCAGAAAAGCCGCCTCGGTCACCGGTCCCGGCTCTCCGACAAACGTCACCACCGTACGGTTGGTCGCCTTGCCCGGATCCACATCCAGCAGTTTAACGCCTTCCACAGACTCGATGACATCTGTAATTTGTTTTATAACGGACATATCGCGCCCTTCAGAGAAATTGGGCACACACTCGATCAGTTGCTTCATAAATGGAATTAATTCAGTCAGGAGCGCAAAGGTAAGGGATAATTATTTTCGGACGGGAGATCAGAGTCACTCCACCCAGTCATAGGTTTTCTCGAATATCTCCTTTGCACACGGGTATAGCTCTCCGTTAACGCCCATCATCAGGTAGTCGCCCGCACGCCCGCGCAGGGTTCCTTCCAGTGTTTCCACTTCAAACTCCACCTCCATCTGCACGCAATTGATGGGAATGGGTTTTTTAACTGCTTTCCTGAAAGGCAGTTCAGGTGTATCGTATACCTTGAATTTCAACATAATCAGTAGTTTTAAACCGTCCCTGACTTGGCGACGGGTGCTATTTTTTCAATGTGACGCTGCCATTTTTCGTTTTCGCGCGCAAGAATGGCCTCCACGTTAATCACAAACAACTGAAACGCATCGGCAGCACTGCTGTAATGGCCCGCCCGGGTCAGATACATCAGTTTTTCACTCTTCAGCGACTCGGCTACCGCCCGGTACTGGCTCCACAACTCCTGATACTTGTTCAGTGTCTGAATGCCGGCCAGAATGGTAATTACTACACCCAGGCCCCCGGTAACCCACTTGAAAAGAAAAAACCAGCCATTACCGCCTTCCGCTCCCGGAATCATGGCCACCAGAAAAGGTATCAGCGCCGAGCAGACCAGCTCCAGCGTTCTGATACGCATGAATTTTCTCTTGAAGGATGCTGCTTTACCTTCCAGCCAGTTGATCTGATCATCAACTCTTTCAATCATGTACTCCTTGTCGTTCATTTTGTCTGTATGTTTGGTTCAAGTATATTTCTACTCCTCAATCCCGTCCGCATCCGGCGGCGGATACGCTGTCGGAGCTGAAGGCGCCGGATCCCGTTCTATCGGACCGGCATCCTCGGGTTTGTAAATTTTGGGCGGGGGTGAAAGATCTTTCGTCTTTGTCTCGCTGTAATTCTCCATCCTGTCCATCCAGGTCAGCGATGCGCTCCAGGCGTCGGCCACAAACGGCTTCAGCCATATCACAAAGTTGTATGCCTTCTCAGGCATGGGCTCCATAATCGGATAGGTCCTGGATGCCTCCACAGTGGCATCATTCAGCAGGCGGGATCTGACCATGAACCACACCAGAATACTGCATACCAGCACATAGAATCCGCCCATCATACAGGCGCCCAGTGCCTTGTTAACAATACCGATGTGGAGAAAACTCAGCACTTTCACCATACCGGCCGCCATAACCCGCAT
Source organism: uncultured Bacteroidota bacterium (assembly GCA_903925535.1). Taxonomy (GTDB): domain Bacteria; phylum Bacteroidota; class Bacteroidia; order Chitinophagales; family Saprospiraceae; genus M3007. The sequence goes on from CAIYFY010000441.1 coordinate 6,628, forward strand.
CAGGAGTACCACCAGCAGCAAATTCACAATGAACGCACCCAGAAACATCGAGGGATTGTCTGAGTGGAAAATGGACTGCAGTATGCTGGTCATCGAGGGCGTCATCTTGAACGCTATCGTAATGCCAAATACGTAAGCGGCCACATTGAATACGGTGTGGATAATACCCTGCCGGAACCCCTGCCAGAATCCGTAGCCGAGCGCAACGAGAAATAGTATATCAATGGGCATAACTGTCTTTCCTGCTTTTGAAGGCCACGCAAAATAACAGCGAAAAGCCCCGATACAAAGGTAATACGAGATGTATATGTTTTCTCCGATTTTTGATTTCGGGTAAAGTCGTACCTTGCGAACGATGCCCGAACCAGACATCTGATCAGTAACCTGTTCCAGCTCTTCCGCACCACCGGAAAAGACGGAACGCTGCAATTTCACGGCTTAATATGAAAGGGCTTATCAACGAAGCAGTCAAACAGTACCTCAGCCTGCGCATGAAGCACAGGATCGAGGACTATATGCTGCACCCCGAAAAAGCCCAGGAACAATGGTTCAAACGCCTGATTTACGACGCCAAAGCCACTGAATTCGGGAAAAAATACGGCTTCGACGATATAACCGGCCCCGACACCTTCCGGGAAAGGGTGCCCGTTCATCATTACGACGACCTGAAGCAGGATATCTCCCGGATGATGCACGGCGAAAAGGATGTGCTCTGGCCCGGCGAAATTAACTGGTACTCCAAAAGCAGCGGCACCACCAGCGACCGAAGCAAGTTCATCCCGGTATCACAGGGCAATCTGTACGACTGCCACGTGGCCGGCGCCTGGGACTCGATGGCGCTGCTCTATCACAACAAGCCGGACATGCAGGTTTTCCGGTACAAAAATCTCATCGTGCCGGGCAGTCATCAGGCTCTGCCCGAATTCCCGCGCACCCGCGTGGGCGATGTCAGCGCTATTCTGGTAAGCAACATGCCCGCTATCGGCCGTATGTTCTACACACCCGACTTCGACGTGGCGCTGCAGTCCGATTTCGAGGAAAAACTGCGAAAAACAGCCGATATTGTCAGCAGACAAGACGATATCGCCATGTTCGGCGGCGTGCCGACCTGGCTCATCGTACTGTTCCGGATGGTGCTGGAGAAAACCGGAAAATCAAATCTGATCGAAGTGTGGCCCAATCTGCAGGCCTACATGCACGGAGGTGTGGGCTTCGAACCCTACCGCGAAACTTTCCGGCACCTGATTCCCGACGACAATTTCGTCTATCAGGAAATATACAACGCCTCCGAGGGCTACTTCGGCGCCCAGTGCGACCTCGACCAGTCTGATATGCTCCTGCTGGCCGATAACGGCGTTTTCTACGAGTTTGTACCCATGGAATACTGGGAGGAGAAATACCCGAAAACGCTCCTGCTACACGAGGTGGAACCCGGCGAACAATACGCCGTCATGATCAGCTCCAATAACGGATTGTGGCGTTACCTGCCCGGCGATACGGTGGTCTTTACCCGAAAATATCCGTTCTGCTTCCGGATTGCAGGCCGTACGCAGCAGTTTATCAATGCTTTCGGAGAGGAGGTCATGGTGGGCGATGCCGACAAAGCACTCGCTCAGGCCTGCCGCCAACTGAATGCCATCGTTTCGGAATATACCGCCGCTCCCGTGTATATTCAGGGCGACAATGACCGCGGGGGCCACGAGTGGATTATCGAATTTGAAAGGGAACCTGATGATCTCGAAAGGTTCAACGATCAGTTGGACCTGGCATTGCAACGCATTAACTCCGATTATGAAGCCAAGCGATTCAAAAGTCTGGCACTCGACAAGCCCCGCATGATGGCTGTTCCGAAGGGAACTTTCATGCGCTGGATGCGCGCACGGGGAAGAATGGGCAGCCAGGGCAAAATCCCGCGACTCGCCAATCACCGCCGGTTCGTGGAAGAGGTCGTCAAGTATCAGTCGGAAGGGTAAGAGCCACCAACTACTCCACCACCACTTTCCGGACAACCCCGCCCGCCTGAATGATATATACACCGGGCACGAGCGCCGATACGTCCACCAGGGCTACTCCCCCGCTCAAACTCTGGCGACTGAGTACTTCCCTGCCTGTCAGGTCAAACACCCGCAAATCGGGCCAGTCGCGGCCATCCGGCATCTCCACCCGCAAGAATTCTCCCGCCGGATTCGGAGAGAGGCGCATATCTCCCTGCGTGTCTCCTTCCTGTACCGCTGACACCGCCTGAACGGGCTCCTCTGTGTAAAAGGCAATCAGTACCATCATCTCGTCGTCAGAGGTAGGACCAAAATTGACCGACGCAGGGCCGTCGTTCATCCACTGTGCTTCGTGAATGAGACCATTTCCCCATTTCAGGGGCATCAAGGGCTCCCAGTAGCGCATGGGTATGTGGCGGTAGTCGAACCAGGGCGCCACACAACCAGGCTCGCCGTCCGGACAGGAAGCATCGTACAGCAGCTCGCCCTTCTGGCCATTGGGCTGTCTCTTCCACACTTTATAGCCCTGCCCGTATTTGTGTGTATGTCCCATCAGACCCCATATATAAATACTGTCGGCTCCGGTCTGGTACTCCGATCTCGTATGGGTAATCAGATCGCCGGTATTGGGAATAGGAATGTTCGGATTGACCAGCAACGTGGCGAACATCTGCTGTCCGGCTGTACCAGGCGCCTGTGTATATACATTGACGTAAGCCTCCGCCCTGAACGGTTTTAGTGCAGAGTAGTTGATGTAATGGGTGTTCAGGTCAAGGACAATGTTTTTATCCCAGAAAAATGCCGTATTCTGCGGGAGGTCGAGGGTGAACGACTCCTGTACCGCCGCTACGAGGTTGATCTGGCTGTGATTGGCACTGGTGCGCAATCCCGCAGGAATGGAATTGGCGCCGCTACCAGTGAAATTGTAGATAATAAAATGGTGTGAATAGGGAGAAAATTCAAAATCCATCCTGTTCACTTCCACGTTGGCCGGCAATCCGAGCTCATATTTCTGAAAATATTCCACTTCCCCGGATGGTGGCAGGAAAAAAGGGCCCATTTTGATCTGAAATCCCTCTCCGGCAGGTGGCGCAGGTGGTACGCCCAGCGGGAAGGATGTCTCTCCGCCCGATGTGTAAAACTCGTCAACCAGCGATTTGTCAAACTGGGTACCCAGGGTTTTGGCTCCGTACAGGATCCACTGCCTGACCACCTCTTTCTCTGCATCGGTCAGCAGGCTGCCGTTGCCGGGCATGACGGTGCCCTCCTGCGCAACAAGTGCAGGTATGGTGGGCTCCAGACCCGCATTGATCTTTTTAAACAGAAAACTGCGGTCGGGCCGGCCGGGATATACCCGCTTCTGTCCGGCCGACAATGCATAAGTATTCACCGGATTGATATTCACCAGCCGGGAGGCCACATTCTGGGCCCGGCTGAGCTCTGTGGTGCCTGTTCCCTGAAGATTCAGTCCGGCCGCCGGCGTGGTACCGCCGTGACAGGATACGCATTTGTTCTGAAATATGCGGTGTACTTCCACAATGGAAGCGGGTGTCTGCGCGAGTGCCGCAGCAAAAGAGAGTGAAAGCAGTACAGAGAGACGGATTTTCATATTCAGAGACAGTGATGAGGTGAACAAGGGTCTGGACAACCAGTTAAACGAAAGGTTTAACGGAAAATTTCAATACGCTTGCAGAGATTAGTGGCAGGGCCACACATAATCGGAAAGCGGGAACTGTTTCTTTTGGTAGGAAAAGTGCCACCACTCCGTGCGTATCCCTTTAAAGCCGGCAGCCTCCATGGCCTCCCGGAGTGTTTTCCGGTTTTTCAGCACTTCCGCAGGCAGGTTCAGGTTGTCGGTATGTGCTTCCACCCCGAAAAAGTCAAACTCGGTGCCCATATTCAGCTCCTTGCCCGTCGCATCCACAATGGTCAGATCAACGGCAGCACCGCGGCTGTGCATGGAGCCTTTGGCAGGCGGTGTCACGTAGTCGGGATTGGGTACCTTGTCCCACAATCGCTGCTGGTAGGGACCGGGGCGGTAACAATCGAATACTTTCAGGTACAGTCCCTGTTTGCGCAGCGACTGGTTGACCTGCACCAGCGCTTCGGCTACTTCAGGGCGCAAAAGGCAGGCCGGACAATCGTATATCACCGCCTTTGTGAAGTTGTTGGCTGTGGCATAGCGTATTTCCTGCCGGATGGTCGAATCCATAAGCGCGAGATCTCTAAATCCCTTGTGCTTCTGCATGGTGACTGCCGCCGAATCGGTCTGTGCCACCGCTGCTGCGGAGACAAGCAGCCCCGAAAAGAAAGAAAAAATTGCCTTGCGTATGCTCATGGCCGGGTGATTGCTCTTGCTAGTCGTTTTCGGTTTTTTCCGGCATCGAGGCTGCCAGAGCGCGTTCTTTTTCAGCCTGCTGCTCGGCCTTTCTCTGCTCCTTGCGCGCTCTTTCCTCTGCTTCCGTTTTGTCGTAGGCCTTGATGATTTCCTTGACGAGACGGTGACGCACCACATCCTCCGTGGTCAGGTTGATGATGCCGATACCGTCAATACCGCCCATGATATCCACGGCCTGCTTCAGGCCCGATTTCTGGTGATGCGGCAAATCCACCTGGCTCAGGTCGCCCGTGATAATACACTTGGCCGACGGACCGAGACGGGTGAGGAACATCTTTAACTGCAGTGTAGAGGCATTCTGGGCTTCATCAAGGATAATATAGGCGTTGTCGAGCGTGCGCCCGCGCATGA